>NZ_CP128153.1:3611875-3921250 GCF_030292155.1 Bacillus sp. DX3.1
CCAAGTTCTGCAAATTTCTCTTCGTAGAAGACAACATCTTTTGACTGAAATCCTAAGATATGAATGACACGCACTCCTTTTGCAACGAGACGCTGTGATAGCTCATAGAGCGGAGGTACACCAATTCCGCCTCCTACTAATAGAGCTGTTTGCTCAGCTTCTGCTTCTTCTACAGGAAATCCATGGCCTAGTGGTCCTAATACGTCTACAAGTTCACCTTGCTTTTTCTTTGCTAATGTTTTCGTCCCTTGTCCTTCCGCACGATATAGCATTGTAAATTCGTTCTTTTCTTGATCGACATTACAAATACTAATTGGGCGGCGCAGCAGAGGCGTGATGCCTTCTGCTACTTTAATGTGTACAAACTGCCCTGGTTCGTTCATTTGCTGTACAAGATCACCTTGAAGCACTAATTCGTAAATATTTTTTGCGATTTCTGTTTGATTAACAACGATCATATTTTTCTTTTGCATCATGCATGTACCACCTCGTGATGTTGTGCCGGCGCTACTTCTTTCATTGCGTGAGCAGAGAATGTCATAGATTCTAATACACGCAAGATTGCTCTTGTTGTATCAAGTGATGTTAAGCATGCAACACCATTCTCTACAGACTCACGGCGAATACGGAAGCCATCACGCGCTGGTTGTTTTCCTTTTGTTAATGTGTTAATTACAAATTGTGCTTTTCCTTGACGAATGATATCAAGTAAGTTGTAGTCTTCAGAATCAATTTTGTTTACAATTTGAACTGGAATATTTTGTTCTGTCAATGATTTTGCTGTTCCTGCTGTCGCTAATAAGTTATAGCCAATTTCATGGAAGCGTTTTGCGATCTCCATTGCTTCTTCTTTATCTTTATCTGCCACAGTGATGATAACAGATCCATGTGTTGGAATGTTGATTCCAGAAGCAACAAGTCCTTTATACAATGCTTTTTCAAGCGTTAAGTCTTTCCCCATTACTTCCCCTGTTGATTTCATTTCAGGTCCTAATGTTGTATCAACAGAACGCAATTTTGCAAAGGAGAATACCGGTGCTTTTACATATACTTCTTTCGCTTCTGGATGATAACCTGTTTTATATCCTTGCTCTACTAATGATGTACCTAGAATAACTTTCGTTGCGATATTTGCCATCGGTACGCCTGTAATTTTGCTTAAGAATGGTACCGTACGACTCGCACGCGGATTTACTTCTAGTACATACACTTCATCTTTGAACACTACAAACTGGATATTTAGTAAACCAATGATGTTTAATCCTTTTGCAAGAGAAATTGTATTTTCGATAATTTGCTCTTTAATTTTTTCAGATATACTTTGCGGTGGGTATACGCCGATCGAGTCACCAGAGTGAACCCCAGCTCGCTCAATATGTTCCATAATACCTGGAATATATACATTCTCACCGTCAGAAATTGCATCTACTTCAATTTCTTTCCCAACCATGTAGCGGTCAATTAGTACCGGATGCTCAGCATGAACTTTTACTGCGTTTTTCATGTAGTGCAATAGTTCTTCTTGACGATAGACGATTTCCATCGCACGTCCGCCAAGTACGTAAGATGGTCTTACAAGTACTGGGTAGCCAATTTCTTCAGCGTTTGCTACCGCTTGTTCTACCGTTGTTGCTGTTTTACCAACCGGCTGCGGGATACCTAATTTTGTTAATGCTGCTTCAAATTTATCACGATCTTCTGCACGATCTAAATCTTCAAGTGATGTTCCTAAAATTTTCACACCGTGTTCTTCTAATTTAGCAGCTAAGTTAATTGCCGTTTGTCCACCGAATTGAACGATAACACCTTCTGGTTTCTCTAAATCGATAATGTGCATGACATCTTCAATTGTTAGTGGTTCAAAGTACAGTTTGTCAGAGATACTGAAGTCTGTTGAAACTGTTTCTGGATTGTTATTCACAATAATTGCTTCATAACCAGCTTCTTTAATTGCCCATACAGAATGTACTGTTGCATAGTCAAATTCAACACCTTGACCGATACGGATTGGACCAGACCCAAGAACAACTACACTTTTACGATCTGTAACGATTGATTCGTTTTCATCACCATATGTGCTGTAGTAGTATGGCGTTGCAGATTCAAACTCTGCCGCACAAGTATCTACCATTTTGTATACTGGTATCATGTTGTTTTCTGTACGCATATCGTATACTTCACGCTCTGTTTTGTTCCAAGCTGCTGCAATATAATGATCGCTAAAGCCCATTACTTTCGCTTCTTGTAACACTTCCATATCGCCTACATGCTCTTTCACTTTACGTTCCATGTTTACGATGTTCTCAATTTTTTGTAAGAAGAAGAAGTCCATTTCACACCATTCGTTAATTTCTTTCTTCGTTACACCTTGACGAATCGCTTCTGCTACTATAAAGAGGCGTTCATCATCTGCTTTTATAATGCGTTTTTTCATTGTTTCTTTATCAAGTTCTTTTAGATGATCCAACTCTAGGTGATAAATGCCAAGCTCTAGAGAACGAATTGCTTTTAACAATGACTGTTCTAGGTTACGACCGATAGACATAACTTCTCCAGTCGCTTTCATTTGTGTACCGAGCGTGCGGTTTGCTGATTCAAATTTATCAAACGGCCAGCGTGGAATTTTGGAAACCACATAGTCTAATGCTGGCTCAAAGCATGCATATGTTTTTTGTGTAACCGGGTTGATAATTTCATCCAGTGTTAAGCCAACTGCGATTTTCGCTGCTAATTTTGCAATTGGGTAACCTGTCGCTTTAGACGCTAGTGCAGATGAGCGACTTACACGTGGGTTCACTTCAATTACATAGTATTGGAAGCTATATGGGTCAAGTGCAAGCTGAACGTTACATCCACCTTCAATGCCTAGTGCACGAATAATTTTTAATGATGTGTTACGAAGCATTTGATATTCACGATCACTTAGCGTTTGACTTGGCGCAACAACGATGGAATCCCCTGTATGTATGCCAACTGGGTCGATGTTTTCCATGTTACATACTACAATGGCATTATCGTTTGCATCACGCATTACTTCATATTCAATTTCTTTACAACCTGCGATGCTTTTTTCTAGTAAACATTGTGTTACTGGGCTATGTTTTAAACCACCTGAGACAATTTCAATTAGTTCTTGTTCATCATTACAAATTCCGCCGCCTGTTCCACCCATTGTGAATGCTGGGCGAACAATAACCGGATAACCAATTTCTTTTACAAATTCATATGCTTCTTCTAGCGTGTGAATAATTGTACTAGATGGAATTGGCTCGTTTAATTCTTGCATTAATGTACGGAATAAATCACGGTCTTCCGCTTGTTCAATTGCTGATAATTTCGTTCCTAAAATTTCAACTCCACACTCTTCTAGTACACCTGATTTTGCAAGTTCAACAGCCATGTTTAAACCTGTTTGTCCGCCAAGTGTTGGCAAGATTGCATCTGGGCGTTCTTTACGAATAATGCGGCTTACGAATTCTAATGTTAATGGTTCAATATATACTTTATCTGCAGTTGCAGTATCTGTCATGATTGTTGCTGGGTTAGAGTTAACAAGGATAACTTTGTAACCTTCTTCTCTAAGAGATTGACAAGCTTGTGTTCCAGAGTAATCAAACTCCGCTGCTTGCCCGATTACAATTGGTCCTGATCCGATTACTAAAATGGTGTTAATGTCTAGGCGTTTTGGCATAACTCTTCCCCTTCTTTCTTAAAGTTTTCAATCATTGCTAGGAAATCTTCAAATAAGTTGTTTGCATCTTCCGGTCCTGCTGATGCTTCTGGATGATATTGTACTGTGAATGCTGGGAACTTCGTATGACGAAGGCCTTCTACTGTGCCATCGTTTAAGGCAACATGTGTAATTTCAAGATCTGTACTCTTTACTGATTCTTCCTCTACTGCATAGCCGTGGTTTTGAGAAGTAATAGCAACTTTTCCTGTTACTACATGTTTTACAGGATGGTTTAAACCACGGTGACCAAATTTTAATTTGATTGTATTTGCACCAGATGCTAGAGCAAACAATTGGTGTCCAAGGCAAATTCCGAATAATGGTACTTTCCCAAGAATCCCTTTCAGCATTTCGATTGCTTCTGGTACATCTTTTGGATCTCCAGGTCCGTTACTTAACATAATTCCATCTGGGCTTAAACGTAGAATTTCTTCTGCTGATGTATTATAAGGAACAACGATTACATCGCAATCGCGTTTATTTAATTCGCGTAAAATGCCGTGCTTCATACCGAAATCAACAAGAACAACACGGTATCCACGTCCTGGGCTTGGGTATGGGTCTTTTGTAGATACACGCTTCACATGATCTGTAAATACTGTTGCTTTTAGTTGACTAACAATGTAGTCTACATCTGCATCCATGTTACAAAGACGTCCACGCAGTGTTCCATATTGACGAATTTTTCGCGTTAATTTTCTTGTATCAATTCCTGATAATCCAGGAATATTTCTTCCTTTTAAATACTCATCTAATGAGATTTCGTTACGAAAGTTAGATGGGTGATCACAAATTTCGTTAACGATTAAGCCGTGTACAGATGGCTGAATCGATTCAAAATCGTCTCGGTTAATTCCGTAGTTTCCGATTAATGGATACGTAAATGTTACGATTTGACCGCAGTATGATGGATCAGATAATGTTTCTTGATATCCTGTCATCCCTGTTGTAAATACGACTTCACCTGATTTTTCAATTTCTCCGCCGAAGCCTTTTCCAATTAATACTGTTCCATCTTCTAAGATAAGCTGTCTTTTCATACTAATGCACTCTCCTTTTGCCATGCGATCTTACCGCCAACTACTGTCATAACCGGCCATCCTTGGCACTTCCAGCCTGTAAATGGCGTGTTTTTTCCTTTTGATAAGAATGTTGTTGGATCAATCTCTTCTTCTTGTTCTAAATCGATAATTGTAATATCTGCCTCTCTACCTTCCTGCAGACGACCAGCTTCTAAGCCAAATGTATCAGCTGGTTTTTCTGTTAAGAATCGAATTAATTGTTCTAATGTAATAATTCCTTTTTTCACAAGGTTTGTGTAAAGAAGTGGGAACGCTGTTTCAAAACCAGTAATTCCGAATGGTGCTCTTTCAATTCCTTGTGCTTTTTCTTCTGCCGTATGCGGTGCATGATCCGTTGCAATCATATCGATTGTTCCATCTAATAATCCTTCGATTAATGCCTCATGATCTTCTTTTCCGCGAAGTGGTGGATTCATTTTAAAGTTTGGATCTACGCCAGGAATATCATCTTCACATAACACTAAGTGATGCGGTGTTACTTCTGCTGTTACTTTAATTCCAGCACGTTTTGCATCTCGAATAACGCGTACAGATCCTTTTGTACTCACGTGGCATACGTGATAGTGACAATTTGCAGCCTCTGCAAGTAATATGTCCCTGGCAATATGTACAGATTCACATACTGATGGAATACCGTTTAAACCGTGCTCCTTAGAAAACTTTCCTTCATGTACACAACCTTTATTAATTAACGTGTTTTCTTCACAGTGTGCAACAACTGCCATGTCTAATTTTGCTGCACGTTTCATCGCCGCAAGCATCATGCTTGCATCTTGTACACCAACTCCATCATCAGTGAACGCGAATGCGCCTAGCTCCTTTAATGTTTCAAAATCTGTCATTTCAGCACCTGCTTGACGTACTGTAATTGCCCCATATGGCAGTACATTTACATGTGCTTTTTCTTGAATTCGTTTTTGTAAATCTTCCATATGTTCTTTACTATCCGGTACAGGGCGGGTATTTGGCATTGCGCAAATCGTTGTAAATCCACCTTTTGCAGCTGCAAGTGTCCCCGTTGCAATTGTTTCTTTATGTTCACCGCCTGGTTCACGAAGATGCACATGTACATCCACTAATCCAGGTGCGATTAATTTTCCATTTACATCTATTACTTCAACATTTTCTGCCGAAATGTTTTCTGCTACTTTCGCAATTTTACCATCTTGTACAAGAAGATCTGTTATTACAATATTTCCTTCTTCATTTAAATAACGTCCATTTTTAAACAAATAATTCATGTTTCATTCCTCCTAATACATTTGGTAATGCGCGTTTTAGTACAGCCATTCTTACGTAAACTCCATTTTCCATCTGTTTGAAAATGCGAGAACGCTCACACTCAACAAGCTCGCTTGCAATTTCTACATCACGGTTTACAGGAGCTGGGTGCATAATAATGCTTCCTTGTTTCATCCTTTTTTCGCGTTCAATCGTTAATCCGTGCTCTACATGATACTCTTTCATGATGTCTGTTTCATAATGATCATGACGTTCATGTTGTACACGCAATAACATCATCACATCAACTTCTGGAACAAGTTCATCTAAATCTTTATATGTTCCAAATGTATTTGTTTCATCTTTCCACTCTTCTGGGCTAGCAAAGTAGATTGTTGCTCCTAACTTTGTTAATGCTTCAGCATTTGAGCGGGCTACTCGGCTATGACGAATATCTCCAACAATCGCAACCTTTAATCCTTCAAATCTTCCAAACTCTTGTTTAATCGTTAGTAAATCGAGTAAACATTGTGTTGGATGATTTCCACATCCATCTCCGGCATTTAAGATTGGAATATTTACATTGTCTTTTAGCTCATCAAAGTAGCGATCTTGTTGATGGCGGATAACTACTGCTTTTGTTCCGATTGATTCTAGTGTTCTTATCGTATCGTATAATGTTTCTCCCTTTTGTACGCTAGAAGAGTCTGCAGAGAAGTTTAAAACATCCAACCCTAATTTCTTCTCGGCAACTTCGAAACTAAACTTTGTTCTCGTACTATTTTCAAAGAACAAGTTTGCTACAAATGTTTGCTCCGATGTTTTTCTCTCTTTTCCATTCGCAAAATCTTCTGCGTCTTTCAGGATTTCTGAAATCTCTAACTCCGATAATTCACTCATCGTTAACAAATGGCTCATTGTCATCCCTCATCTTTCTGATTTTTATGATAACATCTTTGTATTTATATAACAATAACTGCATAAAAATACCCTAGCCGTGTGAGACTAGGGTGCCAGAAAGTAGCCACCCTTTTCTGTCTCACAGGACTGAATTAAAAGGTTGTTTTTATGAAGCAATCTGCTTTGATTGTTGTTTTTGTTTCTTTTCAGGTAATACTAGATTTAACAGTACTCCGACGATTGCTGCTAGTGCCATTCCTTCTACTTGGAATGATTCTCCGACACGAAGTACTGCACCGCCAATTCCGATTACGAGAATCACTGATGCAATCATTAAGTTTCGTTTATCGCTTAAGTCTGTTTTCTCATCTACCATCATGCGTAAACCACTTGATGCAATTACACCGAAGAGCAGGATGGATACACCGCCCATAACTGGTGTTGGAATCGAGTGAATCAACGCTGAAATCTTACCGATAAATCCGAACATAATCGCCAGCACCGCTGATCCAACGAATAAGTATACACTGTATGCTCTCGTTATTGCGAGTACACCGATGTTTTCACCGTATGTTGTATTTGGTGGTCCTCCGATTACAGAAGCGATTATTGTTGCCATGCCGTCTCCAAAAATCGAGCGGTGTAAGCCTGGCTTTTCAATTAAATCTTTTTTGATAACATTTCCAAGTACAATTTGGTGTCCGATATGTTCTGAGATTGTTACTAGGGCAACTGGCACCATCAGTAATACTATTTTCCACGAAAACTCTGGTGAATATGTGACAAATGGTACTACAAAATCTGGTACATCAAACCATTTTGCTTCTGCAACTGGTTTTAAGTTCACTAATCCTTGGAAGTAAGCGAAGATATATCCTCCAATAATCCCCAGCAATACTGGGATGATGCTGAAAAATCCTCTTCCAAAGATGGAACAAATGATTGTAATTGCGAGTGTTACTAACGCTACTGAGAAGTGTGTAAAGCTATACTTTCCACCTGCATCATTCATCGCCATATTTACCGCGGTATGTGCAAGTGCTAGACCGATAACCATTACAACTGGACCAACTACAATTGGTGGAAGTAACTTCATAATCCAGCTTGATCCAGATTTTTTAATCCCGAGTGAGATTAAGATATAAACAAGTCCCGCTAGTAAACCACCGAGCATTGCTGCTCCCGGTCCACCTGCTGCCTTTGCCGTAATAATTGGTGCGATAAACGCAAATGATGATCCGAGATATGCTGGTACTTGCCCTTTTGTTATAAGAAGAAACGCTAGCGTTCCTAGTCCGCTTGAGATTAAAGCTACTGATGGATTCAATCCTGTTAAAAACGGAACAAGCACTGTCGCTCCGAACATCGCAAACAAATGTTGTATACTTAATAATAACCATTTTCCTGGTTTCGGTACTTCATGAATGTCTAACACTGGCTTTTGCTCCATTGTTGCACCCTCCTTCAATATGAAAATTTTGCAATAAAAAAACTCTTTGTGCCCTGTGCACAAAGAGTCCTATACTTTCATACGTCAAATTTGACATATGAAAGTCAAGACCCTTTGGCAGCCTCACGGGACCACATTTAAAAGGGCTTTACTTATCGTATATGCTTACTCGATCTTGTTGATCTGTCTCTTGCAAATCAACCTCAATACGTTCTTCACTTGATGTTGGAATGTTTTTCCCAACATAGTCAGCGCGAATTGGTAATTCACGGTGACCTCTGTCTACAAGAACAGCTAGTTGGATTTGTGATGGTCTACCTAGATCCATCAGAGCATCCATTGCCGCCCGAACCGTTCTACCTGTATATAGTACATCATCAACAAGGATGACCTTTTTCTTTGTAATATCTACTGGAATATCAGAACCTTTTACAAGCGGTTCTTTATTTTTGGATTGTAGTGTTAAATCATCACGGTATAACGTAATGTCTAATTCCCCTACTGCCACTTCTTTCCCTTCAATTTGCCCGATACGTTCTGCCAAACGCTGTGCGATAAAGATACCACGTGTTTTAATCCCGACAAGAACACAATTCTCAACACCTTTATTACGCTCCACAATTTCGTGACTAATGCGTGTTAAAGCGCGGCGAATCATTTGATCATCTAGAACAACTGCTTTTTCTTCCATATTCTGCACCTCCAAGCTTTTTCTTGCGTGAGAGGAATGGTATAAAAAAATCCTCTCGTCGTGTGCGAGAGGATTTTTTGAAAAAGGGTATAACCATACCCTAAGCATTTCAAACCGTTACCTTCTCAACCTCACGGGGCTGTGTTAAAGGATCATTATTTAACTGTTGTTAGTATCGCAGTTTTTTTCGGTTTTGTCAATATTATTTACGTAAATCATTTAAAACTTCTTCAAATACTTGTGGAATCGGTGCTTCAAACTCGATATATTCCCCTGTACGCGGGTGATTGAATCCTAAAATCCCAGCATGAAGTGCTTGTCCATTTATATCCATTGTTTTCTTCGGACCATATTTTGGATCTCCTGCAAGTGGAAAACCAATATATTTCATATGAACACGAATTTGATGCGTACGCCCTGTTTCTAAGCGACATTCAACAAGTGTAAAGTTGTTGAATCGCTCTAACACATGAAAATGTGTTACAGCATTCTTTCCCTTATCCTCAACTGTCATACTTTGACGATCTTTCTTATCACGACCAATTGGTGCATCAATTGTTCCTTTATCGTGCGGAATTACGCCGTGAACAATTGCCTTATAGCGTCTTGTTACCGTTTTTGCTACAAGCTGATTCACAAGAGATTCATGCGCCATATCATTTTTTGCAACCATTAATAAACCAGAAGTGTCCTTATCAATGCGGTGTACAATACCCGGACGCATTACACCATTGATGCCTGATAAATCTGTACAATGATGCATCAAGCCATTTACTAACGTACCCCTTGTGTGTCCAGGTGCTGGATGTACAACCATACCACGTGGCTTATTCACAACAAGTACATCTGCATCTTCATAATAAATTTCTAAGTTCATATCTTCTGGCAAAATATCAAGTTCTTCTGGTTCTGGAATTGCGATTGCAATTTCGTCATTTACCTTTACTTTATAATTTCCTTTAATGTCATTTCCATTTACGGTTACAACACCATCTTTAATCCATTGTTGTACTTGTGAGCGTGACCATTCATTGTTCACACCTGCAACAAACTTATCAATTCGCTCACTTTTTTGTTCTTCTGTAACTGTTACTTGTACTACTTCGCTCATTCAATTACTCCTTCATTTTCTTTCCTTCTAATAGGGTTTGAATAATAATTAATACAACACCAATACATAAAGCTGAATCAGCTATATTAAATACTGGATAGTTGTATGAGAAAATATACACGTGAATAAAATCCACCACTTCTTGTCTAAATACACGATCAATAAAGTTACCTATTGCTCCGCCTAAAATAAGACCTAATGAAATGCCTAGGAGTTTATCTGTTTTTGCGTATTTTTTCATATAAAATACGATAAAGGCAACAAAAATAACTGTGATAATATAGAAGAACCACATTTTATTTTCTAAAATGCCCCAGGCAGCTCCTCGATTCCGATGAGATGTTATGTATAACACATTATCAATAATCGGTATACTCGTACCTAATTCCATATTCTTCACAATCAACCATTTCGATATTTGATCGATGGCAATAACAAACAATGCTATTAAGTAATATATCATTTTCATTTCCCCCACAAAGACAGTGTACCTCAAAATTTTAGCATAGCTGCTATGTTTTCACAATGAACCTTTGCAGAAGAATAAAATAAAATGAAAAAAGGTACTATAATATCGTTGTGCTTATAGCAGATGTTCAAAAAATCCGGTAAAGATAGCCGCCCTATTTCTTCGTTACGTCGCCACTCAGGTACGCATGTAGTTCACTCTACACTCCGTATCCTCCTTTTTGAACAAGCACTTATAGCACGTTTACTTTGTCATATAAGAATTCACGAATCGTACGAGCGGTTGGCATCGTCTTCATTTGCTTTACTGGAATATTTTTTCCTGTTTCTTCGCAAACACCATACATGTCAATTTCCATTTTAAATAGCGCTCGCTCTACGTCTTTTAAATCTTCTCTCATATCATGCAATAACAATTTCTTTTTAGAATCTTGCGTGGACTCATATCCCAATTCCTGTCCAAATTCCATATGATAGGTGTGCATCGCTTCTTTTGCCAGTCGCTCCTGTAGTTCTTTCCTCATCAATTGTAATTCTTGCTTAATTTCCATATAGATATCATTCACGTGTACATTCCTCCCGGCTGCAATGTACCGTTAGTGTATCCGAAATAAGCTCCCTTACCGCACACACATTTTTCCTGCGTAGGAAAGAGATAAAGTGAAACTTTGATCAGTGGGGAGTTCTTCATCACCCACTGATCATTAGTCCTCACGAATCGGGCTTTTACGGGCAGTTTATCCCTATCTAACTTCTTTGCTTCTTGCAGAACTTTGAGGTGGAGGTCTTACTGCCTACGAATAGCGGGATAAATAATTTCTATTTATAAAAGTAAAAACTGACCGCTATGATAAGCAGTCAGTTTTTATTCACATACAATTATTTTACATAATTTTCTTTTACAACTGTCGCACAACGCTCACATAATGTTTCATGATCAGCATCGTTACCAATTGTTTCAGAAACAACCCAACAACGTTCACATGTTTCACCAGCCGCCTGCGCTACAACAACCGCTGTGTGCTCATATTTTGGTGCATCTGCTGGAGCTTCTTCAATTGTTCCACCAAGCTTATAATCAGAAACAATAAACAATTGTTTTAAATCTTCGCTAATTGATTCTAACGTTTGTTTCATTTCTACAGTTGGGTAAAGCGTAATGCTTGCATTTAAGGACTTACCGATTATTTTCTCATTACGCGCAGCTTCTAACGCTTTTAAAACGTCATCTCGAAGTGTCATAAATGCATCCCATTTTGTTTTTAACTCTTCAGCACCGTCTACTTTTACTACTTCCGGCATATCAGTAAGCTGAACACTCTCTTCTACTGCACCAGGCACATATGGCCATACTTCATCAGCTGTATGAGGTAAAATTGGCGTTACAAGTTTTGTTAATGCAACAAGAACATCATATAACACTGTTTGAATTGCACGACGCTCATGATTATTTGCAGCTTCAATATATAAAATATCTTTTGCAAAGTCTAAATAGAATGAACTTAGATCAATTGTACAGAAGTTATGAATTGCATGATATACAGCAGCAAATTCATACGTTTCATATGCTTCTTTTACTTTTGTGATTAAGTCATTTAATTTCACTAACATGTAGCGATCTACTTCACGAAGTTCAGCCGATGCCACCGCATCTTTACTTGGATCAAAGTCAGCTAAGTTTCCTAATAAGAAACGGAATGTGTTACGAATTTTACGATATACTTCTGCTACTTGTTTTAAAATATCATCTGAAATACGTACATCAGATTGATAATCAACAGAAGATACCCATAGACGTAAAATATCCCCACCTAATTGATCCATAATTTTTTTCGGTACAACAATGTTTCCGATAGACTTACTCATTTTACGACCTTCACCATCTAGTACGAAGCCATGGCTTAGTACACCTTTATACGGTGCTTTACCTGTTACCGCAACCGCTGTTGATAAAGAAGAGTTAAACCATCCACGATATTGGTCAGATCCTTCTAAATACAAGTCAGCTGGACGCTGCAGGTCATCACGCTCTTCTAACACAGCTTGGTGAGAAGATCCAGAATCAAACCATACATCCATAATATCTGTCTCTTTACGGAATTCGCCATTTGGACTAGATGGATGTGTAAAGCCTGCTGGTAATAAATCTTTCGCTTCACGTTCAAACCATACGTTAGAACCATGTTCACGGAATAAATCTGCTACATGCTGAATTGTTTCATCTGTAATAATTGGGTCGTTATTTTCTGCATAGAATACAGGAATTGGTACACCCCACGCACGTTGACGAGAAATACACCAATCACCACGGTCACGAACCATATTATGAAGACGTGTTTCGCCCCATGCCGGTACCCATTTCGTTTCTTCAACGGCTTGTAACAGTTCACTGCGGAACGCTTCAATAGAAGCAAACCATTGCGCTGTTGCACGGAAGATAATTGGTTTTTTCGTTCTCCAGTCATGTGGATAAGAATGCGTAATAAATGTTAATTTTAATAATGCGCCAACTTCTTCTAATTTTTCCGTAATTGGTTTATTTGCTTTATCATAGAATAAACCTTCAAATCCAGGTGCTTCACTTGTTAATACACCTTTATCATCAACTGGGCAAAGAACTTCTAAGCCATATTGTTTACCAACAAGGAAGTCATCTTCCCCGTGCCCAGGCGCTGTATGTACACACCCTGTACCAGCATCTGTTGTAACGTGCTCACCTAGCATAACAAGAGAATCACGGTCATAGAATGGATGTTGTGCTACAGTATATTCAAGATCGCTACCTTTTACTGTTTTCACAACTTCTGTGTTTTCCCACTCTAATGTTTTTGTAACTGTTTCAAATAATTCAGAAGCGATGATATATTTTTCATTGTTTACTTTTACAATGCTATACTCAAGCTCCGGATGAACAGAAATACCTAGGTTTGCTGGTAATGTCCAAGGTGTTGTTGTCCAAATGATAAATTTCTCGTCGCCTTCTAAAACGCCTTTTCCATCTTTTACAGGGAATGCTACGTAAATAGATGCAGACTTTTTATCTTGATATTCAATTTCTGCTTCAGCTAAAGCAGATTCACTTGTTGGAGACCAGTAAACAGGCTTTTGTCCTTTGTAAATATAACCCTTTTTCGCCATGTCACCAAACACTTTAATTTGCTGTGCTTCATACGCTGGCTCTAGTGTGATATAAGGACGATCCCAATCTGCACGTACACCAAGGCGTTTAAATTGCTCACGTTGACGGTTCACTTGTTCATATGCATATTCTGCACATAATTTACGGAACTCTGCAACTGTCATTTCTTTACGCTTTACCCCTTTATTTGTTAAAGCTTGCTCAATTGGTAAACCGTGTGTATCCCATCCTGGTACATATGGTGCAGAGTATCCAGTCATAGATTTGTAACGGACAATAAAATCTTTTAATACTTTATTTAACGCATGACCCATATGAATGTCACCATTTGCATATGGAGGACCATCATGTAATACAAATAAAGGACGACCTTTTGTATGTTCTTGTACTTTTTCATAAATATTCATTTCAGCCCATTTTTCTTGCATCGCAGGCTCACGTTTCGGTAAATTCCCACGCATTGGAAACTCTGTTTTTGGCATTAGTAATGTATCTTTGTACTCCATGCTCAATTCCTCCTTGAATGTATAAAAGAAAGACATTTTTTCTTAATAAATGGAATAAAAAAGAGACCTTCTCATCCCCAAAAAGGGACGAGAAAGTCTCCCGCGGTACCACCCTAGTAGACCATACATAAATGCACTGGTCCTCTTTACATTCTTAACGCGAATACACGCCTACGCTTACTTATTGTTCAGCGCGGAACTCCAGGGTGATATTCCATTCTCTCCTTATCCTGAGCTTACACCATCCTCAGTTCGCTATATAAGGTATGAAAAAAGTACTTATCCCTATCTTCGTTTTTCTTAATAAATATGTTGTCTAAAATTATATGTAATAATGAGAAAAACGTCAAGCTTACACTGTTTCTTCTTTCTTCAACAGTTCATCCACTTCGTCTTCTAATTCAATAAGCTTGTCCCAATCGTCATTGTTTAACATTTCAAGCTGTGCTTCTAACAGCATACGGAAACGAGTACGGAACACTTTCGCTTGTTTCTTCAACTCTTCAATGTCAAATGCAACTTTTCTTGATTTTACTAATGCTTCGTTAATGATACGATCTGCATTTTTTTCTGCCTCACGGACAATTAATTTTGCCTCTTTTTGTGCATTACGCTTTACTTCTTCTGCTGCTTCTTGTGCAACAACGATAGATTTATTCAATGTGTCTTCAATGTTAGAAAAATGATCTAACTTGCCTTCTTGCTGCGCAACTTTTTCTTCTAATGCTTTCTTCTCACGAATGACTAATTCATAATCTTTGATGATTTGATCAAGAAACTCATTAACTTGATCTTCATCATAGCCACGGAATCCGCGACCAAATTCTTTGTTATGAATATCTAATGGTGTTAACGGCACAAACGCCACCTCCAAATAGTTATCTAAATTTTCCTTTTTAATTATATCTTTTCTTCGACAAAATAAGAGATTTTCCTTCTAAAAAACCAATCATTTTAGTATACCATACAAAACTCTCCATTTGTCGCGTTTCGTTTTTCCCTCTACAGAAAATAATTTACTTCGGCCATATCCTCTAACTGAAAAAACATCCCCTGGGAAACATTCATAGGCAGTTTGTTCTATGACTTTCCAATTCACTTTCACAAGACCGTTTTTAATAAGCGGCTGTACTTTTTGCCGGGATATATGAAACATTTCAGCTAGTAAGACATCTAATCGGAGTGACGAAACAGTTCCAGATTGTTCTATCCATTCCTCTGGCAAACGCAATACTTGCTCTACTTGTACCGAACTCAGTGATACCTTCGTTTTTCCTATTGATTGTAAATTCATTTCAATATATGAAACAACTTCTTTTGCAACTACAATTTGGGCACGATCTTCTTGAAGCCAAATATCACCGCATTTTTCTCTTGTTAAACCAAGAGACATAAATGCGCCTAATATTTGCCTGTGTTCAAGCGTATAAAACTTGGAAGGATAGTCAATTTCTAATACTTCTATTTGAAATTCTTCTTCATCTAACTCAAGATAATTAGGATAAATAAGAGCTCTTTTTCTTTCCGCTTTTGGCGCAGCACCATAAAACTGCAAAGCAGCATCCCCCTGATTTCCAATCACCATAGTAGCAATTTGCTGCTGACGTGGATCAAGAAAATCAGTTAATTTTACTTGATGATACTCCTCAGCTGCTTGTTTCCATTCTAACACTTTATCAACAAAGACCTCTTCATCGGGTCTAAAATGCTCATAGATGCTCATTGGTTCAACCTCTTACTACAGGAAATACTGAAATAGGCTTACTAAACCACTTCTAGCTAATCGCAATACAATAATTGCAACGATTGGAGAAATATCCATTACACCAAATGGCGGGATAAACCTCCGGAATGGCTCTAAATATGGCTCGCAAATACGTGCAAGGAAATCACCAAATTTTGATTCTCTTGCTCCTGGAAACCAAGAGAGAAGAATATAGATAATAAGCGCGTAGGAGTAAAATTGTATTAAATAGAGCAATACTTGTAAAATCATTGTCATGGCGTATTACCACCTCTTTATATTTGTATCTTCCTCTTCACCGAACAACTCAGAAATCGCTCCAACAATATCCACAGTTTCAGGTGTACATATAAATGTTTTCGGCCCTAATTTTTGAATATCCCCGCCTATAGCGTATACAGTACCACTTAAAAAGTCAATGATGCGCAGCGCTTGATCTGTTGACATTCTTTGCAAATTAATAACAACAGCTCGTCTTCCCTTTAAATGATCCGCAATACCTTGCGCCTCTGAATATGTGCGCGGCTCTAACAAAACAACTTTAGAGGATTGCTTTGCCGTTTCAATGCTCACGATATTTTGCTTTGGCTGCACTTTTGTCAGTGGAATATCCTGCTGCTGAGGATCCTGTTGCTTTTTCATTTCTTCTTGCTCCTTTTCATAAGCTTCTCGCTCTTCCGGTGTGTCAAAAAAAAAGTATTTTACTTTTGACCAACTCATAATAATATTCTCCTTCCTTCTACGCTTTTCCTACTAAAATCGTTCCCAAACGAATATATGTAGCACCCTCTTCAATTGCAATCGTATAGTCATTTGACATCCCCATTGATAACTCTTTACACGGAGCGTATGACAATTGTAGTTCTTGCACTTGTTTTTGTAACCTGCGCAATGTTTGAAAACAACGACGAATCTCTTCATCTTCATCTGAAAATGGTGCCATCGTCATCAATCCAACAACTTCAATCTTATCAAACTCTTGCAACGCACGAATAAACGCAATCGTTTCCTCTACCAGTAATCCTTGCTTTGATTCTTCAGAAGACGTTTTAACTTGCACAAAACATCGAACTGTTTTTGTAGCACGTTTTTGGATTTCTTTTGCAAGTGAAAGGCGATCTAATGAATGCAAATAATCAATTTCATTTATGACTTCCTTTACTTTTCTCGTTTGTAATGAACCAATGAAATGCCAATTTACGTTTGAACCAAAATGTTCATATTTTGGTATAAAACCTTCATTACGATTCTCACCTAAATCAGTAAGTCCAGCCTCTATTACTTCGTTTGTTTTTTCGATTCCTACTGTTTTCGTTACAGCAACGAGCTTAATCTCTTTTAGCGAACGATTTGCTCGTTCGCATGCTTTTTTAATCTCTTCTTGTACAATTGCTAAACTCTCTTGTACTGCCACTGTTTTCAATCCTCCTTAAAGCCTATGAAACTCAACATTCTTCCCGTTTTTCCTTGATCACGGCGATGCGAGAAAAACAATTGTTCTTCACAGCTTGTACAAAGAGACGACATCACAATATGTTCTTCTCTTACGCCAGCTTGTATACATAATAAGCGATTGATTTCTTTTAAATCAATTGCATATTGTCCGTCTGAAATCACTTTATATGGAACAGGTCCATTTAGTGCTCGTTTTGCTGCTGATAACACACGATCATCAACAACATAACAGCACGACCCAATAGCTGGTCCAATTGCAACATGAATCTCATGAATTGGTACTCCTTCTTCCTTCCACTTTTGAATCATTTCTCCCGCAATTTCTTTGACAGTTCCTTTCCATCCAGCGTGTGCAAGGCCTATCATTCCATGTGAGGGTGCGTAGAAATAAAGTGGAACACAATCAGCATAACAAGATGTTAAACACACATCTTTATCAGTCGTATAAATACCATCCGTATTTGGAATACCATCTTCATATAAGAAGATTCCTCGCCCTTTTTCTTGCTGTCCAACTTTTTCAACGTAATGATCATGAACTTGTTCTGAACAAATCCAACTTTCTAATGGTTTCTGTAACTTGTCTGCTAAAATACGTCTATTTTCATGAACATTCGCCATGTTATCATTTACATGTAATCCCAAGTTCATCGCATGAAAAGCACCTGTACTTATCCCGCCTTCTTTTGTCGTAAATCCAGCAGTAATGTTTCCAAGCTCTTTCCATGCTTGTAAATTCAATATACCGTCCTCATATATAAATGGTTCTCTCATAAAGCGGCTCCTTATAATAAAATAACATAAAAAGTATGGTACTTCCTGTCTATTTTACCATACTTTTATTTTTCCATAATGGCAACATTAAAAAAAGAAGAATTTGTAATATTTTTTAAGAAATTGTCGGTGTTTGTATTGGTTCTGTTACAGAATTGACATGATCTGCACGAACTAAGATAACATCTTCGCCAATTTTTAAAATTTGTTTCCATGGAATGACAAATTCCGCTTCTTTTCCAAATATACCTAACATACGAGCTTGCTTTGAAATGATGATCGCTTGTATTCTCCCTGTTTGCATATCAATATCAATATCACCAATATTCCCAAGTTTTTTTCCATCCGATACATTCACAACATCCTTCATTTGAAACTCTGAAATCCGTATCATTGCCATTCCCTCCTTTAAAGCCATTATATGAACACCCCATCTTCTCTATGAACGGAATGTGATTTGTTCATTATAAAAGATCTCATCATGAATGATGAGATCTTATCCTTGAATTGTTTTATTCATTTGTTTAATTGCTGATTTTTCAAGACGGGATACTTGCGCTTGAGAAATGCCGATTTCCTCAGCAACTTCCATTTGTGTCTTTCCTTGAAAGAACCGTTTACGAATAATCATTTTTTCTCGTTCATTTAATCGCTTCATTCCCTCTTTCAACGCCAATTCTTCCACCCATTGCTCGTCCCTTTGTTTATCATCGCTTAACTGATCCATCACAAAAATAGGATCTCCCCCATCATTATAAATAGGTTCAAATAACGAAACTGGGTCTTGAATGGCATCAAGAGCAAACACAATTTCTTCATGTGTAACTTCAAGCACTTTTGCAATATCCATTGCCGTTGGTTCCTTCGAATTTTCAGCGATAAGCTTTTCTCGTACTTGCAATGCTTTATACGCAATATCTCGCAAAGAACGAGAGACGCGAATTGGATTGTTATCACGCAAATATCTTCGAATTTCTCCAATAATCATCGGCACAGCATATGTTGAAAATTTGACATTTTGGCTTAAGTCAAAGTTATCAATGGATTTCATAAGTCCAATGCAGCCAACTTGAAATAAATCATCAACAAACTCCCCTCTGTTGTTAAATCTTTGGATGACGCTCAGTACAAGACGTAAGTTTCCATTTACTAATTTCTCTCTTGCGCTTATCTCTCCACTTTGCATTTCTCGAAATAATTTACGCATCTCTTCGTTTTTTAGTACTGGAAGTTTAGCTGTATCAACACCGCAAATTTCTACTTTGTTTCTCGTCAAAGTGTTCCCTCCTATCGGGAGTTGCTGTACAGTGTAAAGTATCTCCTTTGGAGGGAATTTTATGCATACGGCTTTTCTACTCTGCAAACAAACACATCTATGCACACTTTGTAAAAAAAATACAACAAAACCAATCGGTATTCCGATTGGTTTCATTCACCCTCATTACAAAAATACGATTTCTAAAAGACTCACTTTCTCCATTATTACCAGACGGATATCCCTAAAAACAGTCACATACTACATGTATATTTTATTACGCATTCGTGCAGATCATACTAACCAATGGAATACTTACTTTATCCCGCTATTTGCGGGCAGTAATACCCCCACCTCACAGTTCAGCAAAAAGCAAAGAAGTTAGGTGGGGAGATAAACTGCCCGTAAAAGCCCGATTCGTGAGGGCTAATGATCAGTGGAGGATGAAAGTTTCACTTTATACCATTTTATTAAATTCTTTCCGAAGCCTTTTTATAATTCGTTTTTCCAGACGCGAAATATAAGACTGTGAAATTCCTAACATATCTGCCACGTCTTTTTGTGTTTTCTCTTCTCCCCCAGCGAGCCCAAAGCGCAGCTCCATAATTTGTTTTTCACGGTCATTTAATTGATGTAGTGCTTTCATGAGAAGATGTCGATCTACCGTGGCCTCTAAGTCTTTTGTAATAATATCTTCATCAGTCCCAAGAACATCGGATAGTAACAGTTCATTTCCATCCCAATCAATATTTAACGGTTCATCGAATGACACTTCAGAACGATTTTTATTATTTCGACGTAAATGCATTAAAATTTCATTTTCTATACAACGTGATGCATAGGTTGCTAACTTTATTTTCTTTTCAGGATTAAACGTATTAACTGCCTTAATGAGGCCAATCGTACCAATACTAATCAAATCCTCAATATTAATTCCTGTATTTTCAAATTTACGAGCTATATACACCACAAGACGCAAGTTTCGCTCTATTAATAATGACCGTGCTGCTTGATCTCCTTTTGGTAGTTTATTTAAAAGAACCTCTTCTTCCTCTTTCGTCAAAGGCGGTGGTAATGCCTCACTTCCACCAATGTAATAAATTTCATCGGTCTTAATTCCTAACTTCAGCAATACTTTATACCAAAGATAAATAAAATAAAATTTCAGTTTTAACATACTCTCCCACCTCTCATTATTAAGCAATTGTTACTTTTTGTGATATCAACATTTTTGGGTGTATGATGCATTGATATTCTCCGTTTGCAGACAATTGCTGTGTATTTAATCCGATTAATACTTTACTTACAATCATATCGCTGCCTTCATGATGAATTTGAACGCTATCCGGCTTAATCGCCCATAAAAATTGATGATCCACCCCTACGGCCCGGAATGGGATTAAGCGCAGCCTGGTTGCCCACCCTGAATCCGTTTCTGGAATTTGTGGAATCTCTGTTTTTACATAAATTTGTTCTGTTAACCATTTTGGTAAACAATGCTCTAATGATGAAACATGCATAATCATAACAGGTGTTTTCGTTAAAGGATCATGAAGTTGATTTCCACTATCAATCAATCCATCTAGTTCAATTTCATTTTCAGCTAGTTTAATATTCACTTTTACAATTTGTTCATAATGAATTTTTGTCACTTCAACATTTGCAATGCGTTTTTTTGAAAAGTAGTAGATAATTGGAAATCCAAAGATAACAAAAATCCAGCTCACCGAATCACCATAGGAAATTGATTTTGTAGAAATAAGCCCATTTACCATCTCATTTGTTTGAAGAAAAAAATGAGTTCCAATTAATCCGCCACCTACCATAAATGTCACAAAATAAAAGGTGAAGACCGTTTGTATATAATCTCGAAAAGTAGTAAACCCAAATGCCGCATACACGATGAGTAATGAATACAGCAGTTTCATGATTGGATGTGTCATAGTAGCTGCCAAAGGTGTAAAGGCAAAGATAACAATTGTTGAACCAATACATGCCCCCAGTACAAGCCTCCATCTTTTGACCTTCTTTTTTAATACAGTTGCAGTTAGTAAAAGTAAAAGAAAATCAATACAGAGGTTTAACAACCAAACAATGTCGGCGTAAACAACCAAACAGTTCACCTCTTTTTATAAGTTGAGACTAGTATAAAGCATATCCAATAGGAAAGTGTGTCAATTTGCGGAGGGGTTTTTTTGTTATTTTGTGGTTTCTAGACATAATCTGTCGTGAAGGCTAATTCTCAGTGGAGGTTTTCTTCATCCTCCACCTATCTTCTTTGTTTCTCTCTGAATCTTGAGGTGGGGTCTTACTGCCCGCGAATAGCGGGATAAAAAAAGAAGACCTCTTACAAGGTCTTCTTTTTCATGTTAAACAGCACGCTATATTCTTCTTTGTTTTAGCGCAATATTCTTTTATCGTCTACGACGGTTACGTAAAAATGCTGGAATATCAATGTCATCCGAATCTGTATTACGATCATGTGCAATCGGCTCTTCACGTTTCACTTCACGCTTTACTTCACGTTGTTTTTGTGGTTGAGCAACCGGTTGCTGTTGCTGTGCATGATTTGTAGAAGTAGTAGGACGCACAAATGGTTTTGGTGGCTGAATTGAAATGCTATCATCAAAACCCGTTGCAATTACAGTTACAACAATTTCATCTTTTAAGCTTTCATTAATTACAGAACCGAAAATCATATTTACTTCTGGGTCTGAAGCTGAAGCTACAATATCTGCTGCTTCTTGTACTTCATATAAGCTTAAGTTCGTGCCTCCTGTAATGTTCATAATAACACCTTGTGCACCATCAATAGATGTTTCTAGTAACGGACTAGAAATTGCGCGTTTCGCCGCTTCTGCAGCACGATTTTCGCCACTACCAAAACCGATACCCATTAAAGCAGAACCTTTGTTAGACATAATTGTTTTTACGTCTGCAAAGTCTAAGTTAATGAGACCAGGTGTAGCAATTAAATCAGAAATACCTTGAACACCTTGACGTAATACGTTATCCGCTTCACGGAATGCTTCAAGCATCGGTGTATTTTTATCAACGATTTCTAGTAAGCGATCATTTGGAATTACGATTAATGTATCTACATTTTCTTTAAATGCCGCAATACCAGTTGCAGCTTGTGTTGCACGTTTGCGACCTTCAAATGTAAATGGGCGCGTTACAACACCAACTGTTAATGCTCCTAACTCTTTTGCAACTTGTGCGACAACTGGAGCTGCACCTGTACCAGTGCCACCGCCCATACCAGCTGTTACGAACACCATATCTGCACCGCGAAGTGCCTCTTGGATTTGTTCTTTACTTTCTTCAGCAGCTTTTTTCCCTACTTCAGGGTTCGCACCGGCACCAAGTCCGCGTGTTAATTTTCCACCGATTTGCATTTTTGTTTCAGCTTTTGATAAATTTAATGCTTGTGCATCAGTATTCACAGCGATAAAGTCTACACCTTGTACGCCGTGCTCAATCATACGGTTTACGGCGTTATTTCCGCCACCACCGACACCGATAACCTTTATACTCGCTAATTGATCTTGAGTAGTATCAAACTCTAACATGTCGAAATCCCCCTAGAACCTCATTTTTCGTGTCCAATTTTAATCCCATAAATATCGGAATACACGTTTTACTTTTGACATCATGCGTTCATCATTTTCATTATTATTGTTTTGATTACGATTTTTTTGTTTCATAGGCTGCTGCTGTACCGGAACTGGCGCTGGTACAGGTTCAAAATGCTCTTGCTTGTCCTGCACACTTTTCCCTCGCAATTTAGCCTTTTGATATGAATGTTTAATTAATCCAACTCCAATTGTATATTGGGGTTCACGAACGCCAATATAATCTGGTGTTGCTATACGAACATTTTCATTTAGAATATCATATGCAAGATCAAGAACACCGGGCATAGAAGCAATACCACCAGTAAGTACATAACCAGACGCTACATGTTTTACTCCTAGTTTACTTACTTCATCTTGAATAAGCATCAAAATTTCCTCTACGCGTGCCTCAATAATATCAGATAATTCTAATTGAGAATATTGTTCTGTTTGATCGTTTCCCATAATAGAAACCGCGAATACCTCTTCTTCAGATGCAGTGTCATAAAAAGCATGTCCATATTTCAGCTTAATTTGATCAGCATTCTCTGTTGAAGTTTTCAATCCAATGGCTATATCTTTTGTTATATGATCTCCACCTATTGGCAATACACTCGTTACTTGTAACTCTCCATCCTGAAAAATTGATAAGGTTGTAGAACCTCCTCCAATATCAACAAGAGCAACCCCTCTATTTTTCTCATCAGAAGATAAAGCAACCGTTGCGGCAGCTAATGGTTGCAGACAAATATCAACAATTTCGAGGCCCGCTTTTTCTACACAGCGAAGTAAATTATGTAATAACGTTCTAGAGCCTGTAATTAATGTACCTTCCATTTCTAACCTTACACCGATCATCCCGCGTGGATCGTTAATTTCGTCAAGACCGTCTACAATGAACTGTCGAGGTACCACATCAATAAATTCACGTTCAGGAGCAATCGATACGACTTGTGCTGCATCCAAAACGCGTAAGACATCTTCATTTCCGATTTCACGATCTTCGTTTGAAACAGCGACTACTCCGTGACAAGGAAGAAGCTGTACTTGGTTGGCATTGACACCTACAACAACGTGTTCAATATGAATCCCCACCATACGTTCAGCTTGTTCAATTGCTTTTTTAATTGATCGAACAGTCTCGTCTATGTCAACAATGGAGCCCTTTTTCAAACCATTTGATTTTACGTTTCCAACACCAATAATGTTCAAACCATCATTAACCATTTCGCCAATGATGACTTTAACATTGGATGTACCGATGTCAAGACTAACATATATTTCATTGCTGTTCATTCTTTGGCACCTCCTTCTTTATTTATACCATACAATTCAATATATGGAACAACAATCGCAGCTTTACTATATTATAAGAAAAATATTCAACGTCTTTATGCGTTTCCCTTTTTTAACCCTATATTTTTCTTATTTTTATTTAACATTCACTCATCTATATAGCAGTAATCCGTGAATGACTGCTTTATTTTAAAATAATTCTACTTCAAACGCAAAGATTACCGTCAAATATAAGTCTACACTAAGATGTACTTGTAGAAAAGCTAAACTTGTATCAATCCTTACATGAATCGAAGAAAATTTGGATATTTTTCACCTAATTGATTATCAGTATAAATAAATGTACAAGAGAGTGAGCACACGTGTATCGGTGTAATATTTAAAAAGAAACTTACACACTATTCTACTGTTTTTTTTCTTCCTCATCTAAATATTTAATGAATGCACCAACTTCTAAATCCACCAGTGCTTTTCTATTTGGTTCTATATTTTTTATAATAAGCGGGTACGCTTCCATACGCTTTGCAAAATCCTGAATGGTCGTGCTGACCTCATAGCCCTCATTCATATACAGCGTAAGATGATCTTCATTCGAATTCGTCGGCGCATAATGAATTTCAGAAATGGAGCGAAGAATAGTCGGTGTTAATTTTTCCAATTCAGCAATGAGCTCTTTCATTTTTTTCTCTTCAAACGGTGCGAAAATCGGAGCAGCAACAGGTAATTTTCCATTAGGGAATACCTCAAGCGTTTTACCATTTTCTAAAAGCGGTTGCAATTGGCCCTCTTTGTTCATATAACCGATCGTTACATATTCTTCAATTTGGATATCAATTTTATTTGGGAAACGTTTTTTGACATTTACTTTCTTAATTTCTTTTCGTTTCGTTAAATTTTTTTCCGCTTTATGTGCCGTCACCCGAAAATAACTTGTTTCATATGTAATTCCAGATTCCTTCATTACTTGTTCATCTGTCATATAGTGATTCCCAAGAACCGTTATCTTTTTTATATTACTCAGTGGAGACCGAAAATAAATTAAAAAAAGTACTAATAAAAATAAAACCGATACATATAAAATTAATCGATTATTGACTGGCTTTTTGTTCTTTTTCTTTTGATTTTTTAATTTTGGTACACGATCTTGTAGTTTAATAACTTTACTATTTTTCATGTACGATCCCCCTATGTAACATAAAGAACGGCATGTTACGCATGCCGTTCTTATCTTCTTATTATATCATAAATGATAATGAGCGGAACAGACAACAGTTATCTTCCAATGATTTCTACTTCTGTATACAGATCTATATCAAATTTTTCTTTAATTGTTTTTTTGACAAATGCAATTAAATCTAGTACATCTTGCGCTGATGCTGATCCTGCATTGACAATAAAGTTCCCATGCATTTCAGAAATTTTCGCCCCACCGATTTGATGACCGCGTAAGCCAGCTTTTTCTACTAAATCTCCAGCAAAATTAGGTAGTGGATTTCTAAAAATACTACCTGCACACGGATGATTCCATGGTTGTGTCTCACGGCGATAGTCTTTGTTTTTCTGCATTACGCCAACAATCTCTTCACGATTTCCTTCTTTTAACCTCAATTCTGCTTCTAATACAATCCCAGGACGTTTTGTTTGTAAAATAGAAGTACGGTAAGAGAATTCCAACTCTTCTTTTGTTATCCATGCAATTGTACCATCTTCAAACATAATACGGGCTTTCGTCAAAATTTCTGATACATCAGATTTATGTGCACCAGCATTCATATATACAGCCCCGCCGACACTTCCTGGAATACCACTAGCAAATTCTAATCCTGATAATCCTTGACGACTAAGTAATGTAGACAGCTTAATAAGAGGATAGCCTCCTCCTACTCGTACAGTTGTTCCTTCCACTTCTAGATGATCTAATCCTTCTCCTAGACGAATCACAACACCTTCAATTCCTTTGTCCGATACGAGAAGATTGGAACCACGTCCAATTGCTGTCCACTTTGTTTTGTATTTTCCCACTAGTTCTAAAGCCTTCTCCACACTAGCAACGCTGCTTGGCACAATTAGAATGTCAGCTGGTCCGCCTATTTTCATAGTTGTATAACGAGCTAACGATTCATTCTCTAACACTTTACCAACTTCTGCTTCCATCAGTTCTTTTGCTAATTGTTTCATGATGATCTCCCCCATATTAAATCTCCGTATTACAGTAGTATGCAGGGCATTCACCTAACGTTATTTTGTACAAGCTTTTTCATCACTTCAAATAACCTATTTGCTGCATCCGGAATTCCTAACTGCTTAGCAGCTAGTTTCATATTTTGTAATATTTGTGTATCTAATAAAATTTCATCGATATCATGAAGAAGGGTTTCAGCTGTTAAATCTTTTTCAAGAAGCATTTTAGCTGCTCCCTTATCAACAACAGAGCTTGCATTTTTTTCTTGATGGTTATTTGTCACATAAGGGCTCGGAATTAAAATACTTGGTTTTCCGAGTGCCGTCAACTCTGCTAGTGTTGTGGCCCCAGCACGTGAAACAACAAGGTCCACACCAGTAAGAACCTCTGGCATGTTATGAATAAACGGTTTAATGATTACATTGTTTGGATTCCCTTTTTGTTTCACAGCCTCCATTACTTTATCATAATGCACTTCACCTGTGATATACAATACTTCATAATTTTTGTTACCAAATTGTTCAATTGCTTCTATAAATGCATCATTAAGTGGCCTTGCTCCGCGGCTTCCCCCAAAAATAAGTACGGATTTTTTAGAAAGGGATAATCCAACAGATCGCTTCCCTTTCATACCGTTTTGGTTCATTACTTCTGATGCACGTGGATTTCCGGTCATGACAACTTTAGATTGTGGAAAATGTTCGGATGCTGCTTCAAAACAAACAGCTACTTTATCCACATAACGGCTTAAAAATTTATTTGTCACGCCAGGTACACTGTTTTGCTCATGTACAATTGTTGGAATACCTAATTTTGCTGCCGCATATACGACCGGTCCACATACATAGCCACCTGTTCCAATGACCACATCTGGATTAAAACGACGAATATAACGTTTACTATCTTGCACACCTTTTAGAAAACGCATCACTGTTTTCACATTATCCAAGGATAATTTACGTTTAAATCCACTAATGACAATAGATTGAAACGGTATTCCTGCTTTTGGAACTATCGTGCTCTCTAGTCCATTTTCTGTACCAATGTATAAAAACCGTGCTTCAGGATGTAGTTTTTTTATTTCTCTAATTAAAGCAAGGGCTGGATAAATATGACCACCTGTTCCACCACCACTGACTAATACTCGCACTACAAATTCCTCCGCTTCTCTGTTCTAATTTCATCTTCATTTATTCATATACCAATGATATAATTTCCGTTTTTGACACACGAAAAACCCTGTCATATAAACAGGGTTTAGTAGCGAGAGTGACGACTTATATTTAACAATACTCCAACCGCCATTAGCATCAAGGTCAAACTTGACCCACCATAACTGAAAAATGGCAAAGTAATTCCTGTAACAGGCATCAATCCTGTTACAACACCAACATTAATCATCACTTGAATCGCAATCATCGCCACAATACCTACTGCTAAAAAAGTACCATATAAATCAGGCGCTCCTAATGCTATACGAATCCCACGCCATAATAACAGACTAAATAATAATAACACAAACGACCCACCAATAAAACCTAATTCTTCGGATAAAATAGCAAAAATAAAGTCAGTTTGTGGCTCCGGTAAATAAAGAAATTTTTGCCTACTTTGTCCAAGGCCAAGACCAAACAAACCACCTGGTCCAATCGCAAGTAATGATTGAATAATCTGAAACCCACTACCGAGTGGATCCGCCCACGGATCCAAATAGGATGTAATTCGTTTCATTCGGTACGGTGCAGAGGCAATAAGTCCCACAAATCCAGCTAATCCTGCTAATCCTAACATTGCAAAATGGAAAACACGTGCTCCTGAAATAAAAATCATCACAACACACGTTCCAACCATTACCGTTCCTGTACCAAGATCTGGTTGCAACATGATCATGCCAAAAGCAACAAACACAAAACCAAGTGCTGGAAGCAATCCCTTTTTAAAAGACGTAATCATTTTTTGCTTTTCTGATAAAAATTTCGCTAAAAAAATAATCATCGCAAATTTCATAAATTCTGAGGGTTGAATTGAAAACGCTCCGATTCCAATCCAACTTCGTGCTCCGCCTCGTACTAGTCCAACCCCTGGAATCAAGACAAGAATGAGCAGAATAAAACAGATGAGTAAAATAACTTTTGAATAGGTACGCCACACCCAATAGTCAATTTTCATAATAAAAAACATTGCGACTACACCAAGCCCAGCAAATAATAGTTGTCGTTTTGCAAAAAAGAATGAGTCACCCATCTTATAGGAGGCCCAAACAGCGCTTGCACTGTAGACCATAATCATTCCAATCGTTAACAATAATAAGGTAACGATAATGAGAATAAAGTCAGGCGTTTTCTTTACTGGCAATGAACATCACCTCTTTTAAAGAAGCATTTATTTCCATGTAACAAAACATCAGTAGGTGTTAGCCTACTGATGTTTTGTTTCACTTTATATTAGTCTATGCACAGCTTGTATAAAAATGTCTCCTCTTTCTTCGAAGGTTTTAAATTGATCCCAGCTTGCACATGCTGGTGAAAGAAGAATAACATCTCCATCTATAGAAAGAGCGTACGCTTTTTCTACAGCTTCTTCTACATTATCGACACTTTCAATTTTATCTATTCCAGCTTTTTCAGCAGCTTTTACTAATTTCGGTGCCGTTTGTCCAAATGTTAGTAATACTTTTACATGCCCCAAATAAGGAATTAGATCATCAAATTCATTTCCGCGATCAAGGCCACCAGCTAGTAAAATAACAGGTTGCGAGAATGCAGATAACGCCTTTTCTGTTGCTAACATATTTGTTGCTTTTGAATCGTTATAAAACTTACGATTTTTAATTGTTGTCACATATTCTAAACGATGTTTTACACCTGCAAAACGTTTCAACACCGCAATAATCGCTTCATTTGCCACACCCAGTAATTTCGCTATACTCATCGCAGCTAAAATGTTCTCTAAATTATGCTTACCAGGTAAAACGATATCTTGAACATCAATGACTTTCTCACCTTTAAAGTAAAGAGCATCCTCATTTATATATGCACCGTCTTCAATCACTTTTGAAGTTGAGAAGAACACTTTTTGTCCTTTACTATTTGCTGATAGTGCCATTACATCCGCATCATCCGCATTAATTACACTATAATCTGTGTCAGTTTGGTTTTTGAAAATATTCGCTTTTGCCAAACCATACTCTTTCTTCGTACCATGATAATCTAAATGTGCTTCAAACAGATTTAAAAATGCTGCAATTTTCGGTTGGAACATTTCTACTCCCATTAACTGAAACGAAGAAAGCTCGGTTACAATTACTTCATTTTCTTTCGCTTGCTGCGCTACTTCGCATGCGACAGTCCCAATATTCCCAGCAATAACAGGGTGTTTTTGTCCTTCTTGTAACATTTCAAACGTTAATGTTGTCGTTGTTGTTTTTCCGTTAGATCCCGTAATTCCAATAAACGGTGCTGCTGAAATGCGATACGCTAGCTCCACTTCTGTCACAATTGGAATTTGTTTTTCTTTTGCAACAACAAGCAATGGGTTGGAATATGGAATTCCTGGATTTTTTACAACAAGTGAAATATTTTTTTCTAATAGCTCTAATGGATGACCGCCGCAGACAACGTCCATCCCTTTCGCTTGTAGTTCTGCAGCTAACACATTGTCAGCTAATGGCTTTCCGTCATTTACAATGACATTTGCTCCTAAGCTTTTTAATAAGGTTGCTGCTGCATAACCACTTTTTGCAATACCTAATACAAGAATATTTTTATTTTGATAGTCAGTTACAGTTTTCAATTACATCCACACCCCGATATAAATTCCTAATACTGCTAATAAGAACCCTACAGACCAGAACGTCACAACAACACGCCATTCTGACCAACCACATAATTCATAATGATGATGCAGCGGGCTCATCTTAAAGACACGCTTTCCTGTCGTTTTAAATGAAATAACTTGAATGATAACAGATAAAGTTTCCATTACAAACACGCCACCAATTACAACGAGTAATAACTCTTGTTTTAATAAAATGGCCACAGCAGCTATTGCACCACCTAAAGCAAGAGAACCAGTATCTCCCATAAATACTTTAGCAGGATTTGCGTTAAACACTAAAAATCCAAGTACAGCTCCTACAACTGACATGCAGAAAATAGCTATCGCATATTGGTCTTGAGCCACTGCAATAATACTAAATGCTCCAAATGCAATTGCCGCTGTTCCTGATAATAACCCGTCTAAGCCATCGGTTAAATTGACCGCATTCGATCCCCCAATTAGCATAAAAAGAACAAGAATAAAATATGTCCAGTGTAAATCAAATTTGACCTCTGTTCCTGGAATCATTATATGCGTGTCGAAGCCTTGGCCAATTGCAATAATAAAGAACGCTACTGCAATAAAGAGCTGTGCTACTAATTTTTGTTTTGATGTTAAACCGAGATTTCTTTTTTTAACAACTTTAATATAATCATCCAGAAAACCAATTAATCCATACCCAAATGTAACGAGAAGCAATAAGTACGTATCTGAACTTTTTTCAAACTTAAACATCATGATAATTGATGTAACCATGATGGAAACAAAAATGACAATCCCGCCCATGGTCGGCGTTCCTGATTTCTTTTGATGTGATTTTGGACCTTCATCACGAATGCTCTGTCCAAACTTTAAACGACGTAAAAATGGAATAAACAATGGCGAAAGGGCAACAGAAATTAAGAATGCTACCCCAGCCGTTATTAATAAACCTTGTTCAAGCACATGTAGTCCCCCTCTCATGTTGTTACTCTTTGCGGCTTAAACGTTGTGCAATCGCCTCTTGGGCAACTTCACGATCGTCAAAATGATGTACTTCTTTTCCAATAATTTGATATGTTTCATGGCCTTTTCCAGCAATAATGATAATGTCTTCTGCTTGTGCTTCTGAAACCACATAGAAAATAGCTTCTTTCCGATCGACAATTACTTCATAATTATTCCCTTTTGCACCTGTTAACATATCATCCAAAATTGCTTTTGGATCTTCACTTCTTGGATTGTCGGATGTATAAATTGCATGCGTTGCATACTCCGCCGCAACACTTGCCATAATTGGCCTTTTCGTACGATCACGGTCCCCACCGCAACCAACGATACAATAAATATTCCCTTTTGCAAATTGCTTCGCTGTCGTTAATACATTTTCTAAACTGTCTGGTGTATGTGCATAATCTACAATAACTGTAAAATTCTGCCCTCCATCAACAACTTCAAAGCGTCCTGGAACTCCCTTTAAATCTGTCACAACATCAATAACTGTTTGTAAAGACACACCGGAGACAAGAGCTGCTGCTGTTGCTGCTAATACATTATATACATTAAACTTTCCGATTAATTTCATTGTAATTTTAGTGCTTTCATTAGGCGTAACAAGATTGAATGTTGTACCTCCACTTGTCATCTGAATATCTTTTGCCATAATATCACTTTGCGTATCAATACCATACGTAATAACAGTGGCAGCAGTACTTCTCATATAGTCTTCAGCTGCTTCATCATCACGATTTAATACAGCATACTTTTCACGATTATGATGATAACTATTACCAAGCTGCGCAAAAAGCAAACCTTTCGCATGCTTATATTCTTCCATTGTCTTATGATAATCTAAATGATCTTGTGTTAAATTTGTAAATACTGCAACATCATAATCACAGCCATGTACACGACCAAGGTGCAATGCATGTGAAGAAACTTCCATCACTGCACTATTCACATTTTGCTCAACCATGCGATGAAACGTTTGTTGAAGCGTCAGTGCATCTGGCGTTGTATTTTTCACCTCAATTGTTTCATCACCGATTTTCATATTAATCGTTCCAATCAGCCCTGTTTTATGACCGTGTGCTCGCATAATTTCATCCACAATATGCGATGTTGTTGTCTTTCCATTTGTACCTGTAATCCCAATTAAATGTAATTTGTGCGTTGGCTGCTCGTAAAAATAATCAGCTAAAACAGCTAACGAACGAAAGGTATTTTTCACAAGTACAACTGGAACGTCAACATCAATCGGTCTTTCCGCAACAATAGCAGCCGCACCTTGCGCGGCTGCTTGCTTAGCAAATTCATGGCTATCAACCGTATACCCTTTCATACATACAAATACACTTCCATTTGTCACTTTACGTGAATCTGCTTCAATGGATGTAATTTCTGGGTTTTCTTTTGGAACAACTGGAAAATCATGCAAACATGATACAAGTGTGTGCAACTTCATTTCACTAAATCCTCTCTACTTGTTTATTTATACCCTACTGAATGGGTAGTAAGTTCCCCCATCTTAAGTTCATAAAGAAACACATAGAAGCAAGACGGGGGAAACTTCCCTAATAGCCCAATGAATCAGGCTCCTCCATCAGTGAAAAATATAGTCTCAACTGACGGAATGTTCACTTTATCTCTTATTTTTAGGAGAGATACATTCTTGTTTCATAGAAACCAAATTTCTATGAAAACATATATTGACTCAACTTCCACCAATTGTATCATAAAATACAATCCCTTACTCTTAATTACCGAAGTAAATTCGAATTTTTGAGCCTTCTTTTACTTTGGTACCTGGCTTTGGAGATTGTTCAATAATTTTCTCTCCTTCACCGCTTGCATCGAGCTGTAAATCTACAAGCTGTGTTTGTAAATCTTTTTTCTTCATTCCCACTAAATTAGGAACTTCTATTGTAGGTGTGTCGCCCCATTTGAATTCTTTTTCAATCTGTTCTTTCCGCGGTTCTACCCCCATAACAGGAAGTGCATCACGAAGAATATTTCCAACGATTGGAGCAGCGACAACACCACCAAATTGCGTAATCCCTTTCGGGTTATCAACAGCAACATATACAACAATTTGAGGATCATCTGCTGGAGCAAATCCAATAAACGACACAATATAGTTATTATCTAAGTATTTTCCATCTTTTACTTTTTGAGCTGTTCCAGTTTTCCCACCAACGCGGTAGCCATCAATATAAGCTCCTTTACCAGAACCTTTCGCTACAACATTCTCTAGCGCATAACGAACTTTTTCTGATGTTTCCTTGGAAATAACCGTTTTCTTCGTTACCGGCGTTTTCTTACTCACAACTTGTTTATTCGATGGATCAACAAACTCTTTCGCAATGTACGGTTGGTATAATGTTCCCCCATTTACAGCCGCTGCCACCGCAGCAACTTGTTGAATCGGTGTAACAGATACCCCTTGCCCAAAAGAAGTTGTTGCTTGTTCAACTGGCCCAACTTTTTTTAAGTCGAATAAAATCCCTCTGCCTTCTCCTTGCAAGTCAATTCCTGTCTTTTGTCCAAATCCAAAATCACGAATATATTGAAATAACTTTTCTTTCCCTAGACGGTCCCCCAGTTCAATAAATCCTGGGTTACAAGAATTTTGAACGACTTCTAAAAAGGTCTGGCTGCCATGCCCACCAGCTTTCCAACAACGTAATCTGGCTCCATCGACTTCAGCTGCTCCATCATCATAAAACGTATCTTTCTCTAAGTCTACTAAATTTTCATTCAAAGCAGCTGCCAATGTAATAATTTTAAATGTCGATCCCGGCTCATATGTACTCCATACAGGCAAGTTTCGGTTAAACACTTCTGGGGAAACACTCTTGAAGTCTGCCGGATCAAAACTTGGTCGACTAGACATCCCTAAAATTTCACCATTCTTCGGATTCATGGCAATCGCAACCATGCCATCTGGATTATATGTCGCTTCTGCAATATTGAGTTCTCGTTCCATGATCGTTTGAACACGAGCATCAATTGTTAATTTTAAATCCAAGCCATCCTCCGGTTCTTTGAAATCATCACCAATATTCGGCATTCGTTGTCCTTTTGCATCTGCAAAGAAGCGAACGTGTCCTTTATCACCATTTAACTCTTTATCATAATTCAGTTCTAATCCCATAAGACCTTGATTATCAATGCCGGCAAAACCTAATACATGTGATAAATATTTTCCAAATGGATAATGTCGAATAGAATCTTCGGCAATATAAACCCCTTTTAAACTTAACGCTCGCACTTCCTTTGCTTTATCATGCGAAATTTTCCTTCCGCCTTTATCTAACCTTACAATAGATGACTTTTTTGTAATACGACCATAAATTTCCTCTTTTTCCACACCTAAAACTGCAGCTAACTTCTCTGCAGTCTCTGCTGGTTTTTCGATTTGCCTCGGTACAACAAAGACAGTTGGTGCACTTTTATTTGTTGCAAGCTCCACACCATTTCGATCTAAAATTTTCCCTCGTTCAGGTTCGAAGGTAATATTACGACTCCACGAATCTTTCGCACGATCTGTTAACATATTCCCAAGAAAAAACTGTACATACCCAAGGCGAATATCAATAATCGTAAAAATGAGTATACCTGATACAAGCACAAAAATAAGTCTCTTCCTAACAGTTACATTCGATACACGCATATCGGAACAAGCCCTCCTTTACGCCTAGCTTGTTCCAATATATGCTTGTACTTGTTCCATTAGAACCTCTTGATTCTCCTCACATTACGTACCTTCTTCTTTCTCGGCTTCTTTCTCAGCCTCTTGCTGTGGCTCAAGCGGCGGCACTAATGTTACGTCTAATTCCGTGCCTTCTTGCAGCGGCGTTCCTTCCGCCACACTTTGTTCTGTCACATATCCTGTTCCAGACGGTGTCAAATTAAGATTTAACGTTTTCGCTAAATTCATAACATCACGAAGTGCCCACCCTTGTACGTTTGGCATAACCGGGTTATCTCCCACTAAGAAGATTCGATCGCCCTTCAATGTTTTTTCAGTCGCTTTCGGCACCTGTTGTTTCACTTTTCCTTCACCTAAAATAATCGGACGGAATTTCGCTTTTTCTAACGTCGCTTTCGCTTCTTCCATCGATTTTCCAAGTACATCAGGAACCGTAGCTTGCTGCTGTTTTACATATTTCTTCGGCTCTTTCACTTCATGCGGTTTAATTTTCAAATACTCTAAACTATTTTTCGTTACAGATTTAAACATTTCTGCAAGCGGCTGTGCTCCGTACTCGTTATCTTTCAGCTTCGGTTGTTTAATTGCCAAGTATACGATTAACTGCGGGTCATCCATAGGGGCCATACCAAGGAATGAGAAAATGTAATTTTCTCTTCCAGTCATATATCCGCCTTTTCCATTTGGAATTTGTGCTGTCCCGGTTTTCCCTCCGACAGAGTACCCATCAATTTTGTACGCATTCCCTGTTCCTTTTGGCGATGTAACAACGCGCTCTAATAGTTGTCTTACTTGTGCAGCTGTTTCTTTTGTAATCGGCTGTCCTACTTCTTCTGGTTTATGCTGCAATGTGACTTTATTATTTGTTGGATCTACAATGCGATCAATTGTATATGGCTTCATCATTTTCCCATCATTTGCAATTGCTGTCGCAGCTTGTACAAGCTGCATTGGTGTAACAGTAGACCCTTGCCCAAACGCTGTTGTCACTTGCTCAACTTGTTTATCAAACAAAATTGTATTTTCACCTTCACCAGGCAAATCAATATGCGTTTTTTCATCCATTCCAAATTTTTGAATGTATTGACGGAAACGATCTGGTCCCAGTTTCTTATCTCCTAAAATTGCAAATGCAACATTGGAGGAACGCTCGACACCTTCATCAAACGTAATGGATCCCCATCCAGCACCATTGTTATGATCTCGTATTATGCGATCACCAACTGCATATGTACCGGATTGATAATAATCCTGTCCATTATATACGCCCTCATTAATTGCGGCAGCTAATGTAAAAATTTTCATCGTTGACCCTGGTTCATACGCATTTGCGATTGGATCATTTAAAAAGTATTCGATATCACGCTTATTTGGATCATAGCTCGGTCGACTCGACATCCCTAAAATTTTTCCTGTTTTTGGATCTGCTACAACTCCAATCAACATAGAAGGTTCATAATGTTTATCAGCTTCTACCATCGCCTCTTCTAAAAATCCTTGAATACGCTGATCAATTGTTAAATACACATTATCACCATTTTTCGGTGGTTTTACATCTGCTTTTCCACCTTCAAGAGAAATACCATTACGATCTCCTGTATATGCTACGCTTCCATTCGAAGCACGTAAATATTTATCTAAGCTCTTTTCTAGTCCAAATTTACCTTCTGCAATCCCTACATCATTAGGTTTAGCAAAACCTAATACATAAGAAGCGAAGTCTCCATTCGGATATACTCTTGCTTTTTCCGTAACAAATGAAATGCCATCTATATCAAGATCTTCAATTTGTTTTTTTTGTTCTTTCGTCAAGTTTTTCCCTATCGATCCAAACTCCACTTGGTTTTTATCTTTATTTAAATACTCTAGAATCTCTTGTTCGTTCTTTCCAAGTACACCTGCAATTTTATTAGCAGCATCCTGTTTGTCTTTTACAGGTTTTTCACCTTTTAACTCAGCCACGATCTTATATGAATTCGCATCTTGAGCCAACACATGACCATTTTGATCATAAATCGTTCCACGGTTTGCCTCAAGTACACCGCTTTTATTATGTTTTTCTTTTGCAAGTTTCTTTAAATCCTCACCGTGCACTGTTCCTGTTGCTTGAATAAAAAAGAAACGGGCTAACAACAGAAAAAAGAGCAGGAGGAAAAATATCATAAAGTAACCTGCTCCTTTATTAGTATGAAATTTATTCATATTTCTCTTCATATTGCTTCACACCTATATTAATTTAGACCTTTCACATTATTCGCATTAATTTCTAGCCCGTGTTTTTTTGCGATTTCTGCGATACGTTCATAACGGCTTAGCTTTTCCACTTCAGCTTGTAATTCTTGATTAGTCTTTTGTTGCTTAACAATTGTACTCTCCATTTGTGCTGTTTCAGCGTCAACTTGGTATAAACCTGCTTTATTTCCAATAAAAGCAACGCAGGCATATAATAAAAAGCCAATAAAAGCAACATACAACAACTTCTCAATTCTTGTGATTTTTGTTTTCACATTAGGTTGTACCATCTGCTGAGGAGCTTGAGTCTGCACTTGCTCTTGTTGTTGTTTATACTTTACAGCTAAATTTGTCATACCTCTCTCTCCTTTTTATTGCTTTTCAGCAATTCGTAACTTCGCAGAGCGCGCTCGGTTATTCTCTTCTAATTCTAAATCAGAAGGTAAAATTGGTTTTCTTGTAATCAGTTTTAACTTCGGCTTAAACTCATCAGGAATGATTGGTAATCCTGGTGGAAGATCTGGTATCGTACTATTTCGTTTAAATGTCGTTTTACAAATACGGTCTTCTAACGAGTGGAATGTAATGACGCTAATTCTTCCACCAGGCTTGATCATTTCAATCGCTGATTCCAGTGCTTCCTCAAACACTTTCAATTCATCATTTACCGCAATACGGATTGCTTGGAACACTCGTTTCGCAGGGTGACCACCTGTTCTACGCGCTGGGGCTGGAATTCCTTCTTTAATTAATTCTACTAACTCCCCTGTTGTTTCAATCGACTTGTTCTCGCGATACGCTTCTATTTTCCTTGCAATTTGCTTTGAAAATTTCTCTTCACCATATTGGAAAAAGATTCTTACGAGTTGCTCATATGACCAGCTATTTACAACGTCATATGCCGTTAATGGGGCATCTTGGTCCATCCGCATATCTAGCGGCGCATCATGATGATAACTAAAACCACGTTCTGGTGTATCTAATTGTGGGGATGAAACTCCTAAATCGAATAGAATGCCATCTACTTCTGTAATTCCTAATTCATGTAGTTTTTCTGACAGGTAGCGAAAATTACTTTTCACTGTTATAAATTGTTCACCATAAGAAGAAAATTTTTCTTTTGCATTTTGAATAGCAATCTCATCTTGATCAAATGCAATTAACTTTCCTCCTGCTGTTAGCTGGGATAATAAATAAGAACTATGTCCTCCTCCACCCAGCGTACAATCTACATATGTACCGCCCGGCTTTATATCCAAACCATCTACTGTTTCTTTTAAAAGAACTGTTACGTGTTTAAACATTATTGCACCTACTTTTTGCAAAATAATACGTTGAATTCGTCTCTTCCCGCTCTAGTTAGCCATACTACTTCCAACTCAACTTTACGAGAAATCGTCAGGGGAAAATCATGCCCCCTAAAGACTTGATTCATCCAACTAATCGTCAGTAGAAATGAAATGTCTACTAATCGAAGTTTCCCTTTATTATATACTAAATTTTATCATCTTTTGCGGTAAATTACATAAAAACCTGTCGAAAAACATAATAATACGTTTACATTTTGTTCTATTTTGTCATATGCATGCTTTTTCGGTGTCAATATCGAACTTGCATCCTTTTTTGAAGGTAAACTACGCAAAAAGAAATGAATTGATTTTACAGGTAATTCCACAAAACAAAAATAAAATCCTGCTCCTAAGAGCAAGATTTTACAGTTTTATAATATGATGTTTTCCATCCCAAGCGAACGATTGCTTCATCACTCGTTCTACAAAATCTAAACCAAACTGATTTAAGTAATAACATATATTCCATACGCGCTCTTGCGGTGCACCTAAAGGACGCAGTGCATATTGTAAACGGCGGAATTTATTGAGCTCTACCTCATGCTTTTTTTCAATATTTCGTTTCAACGTTCTTTCTAACAATTGCAGCTGCTCTATAATCTTTTGTTCATTTTTTTTAGAAAATTGCTGTAACCCAGGATCTACTTTACTTACAAATTGTTGCAAAGAAGTATGCAGCGCAACTATTCTCTCTGTCGCCTCTGTAAATTGACAATCAATCGGCTCTTCTCCTTGATTAGAAAGCCATTTTTCACGAAGCATATCCATATCATTCAAAAACGGATCACTTTCTTGTAATTGTAAATCTTGTAAATCCGTTGCAATATCACGCTCCATATAACTAATTGTGAGACGTGGAACAACCGGGGGCATTTGAAAACCAAACGCATGGAATACTTGCTGCAATTCACTCCAGTAAGCAATTTCACCCGGGCCTCCAATAAACGCTAATGTTGGAAATACGTATTCTTGCATAAGCGGTCTTGTCACAACATTATTGCTAAATCGTTCCGGATTTTTTTCCATTTCCTCTATTAGTTCTTCATATGAAAACGAATATACGCCATCTTTCCCAACAAATTGGCCATTCTCTTCTTCTAACAACACACGTTCTTGATCAATTTGCATAAAAATATGCACTGCACTATGTTTCGTTTCAATGATTGGTTTATACCCTTGTTCTCTCAGTAACTGCTGTTGATTCTGAAGTCCAGCCTGCACTTCTTTGTAACAGCTTACGATTTGTTTAAAAAAGGAAACTTCCAATTTTCTTAGTGCTGGATGATGAGAATCGACAAGAATTAAACCTGAATCTGCAAACAACTTCATAATGAGCCGCGCAAAGAAATCTACATATGTATGAGATTGTTGCAGGGCATCTTCTACAAACTGTAATACATCCTTTGTAAAATTCGTTTCTGGGTACGTTTTAAAAATTTCCTCTATCCACTTTTTACAATCTTCGATTGAAAGAGCAGATTCAGATGCACTCGCATTTTTCGGATGTCGATCATGAAAAATTGTCTTTTTTATTTTTTTATTTTTTGTTACAAACACATGATTAATTTCATCAATATCATGATCTTCTCCAGCAATCCAAAAAACAGGAACAACGCGAACTCCTAAAGTTGCTTCTTTTTCCTTAGCAAGCTGTAGAATCGAGATAATTTTATGCACTGTATAAAGAGGTCCAGTTAACAATCCCGCTTGCTGCCCTCCGACAACAACATATGTATTTTCATCTGCTAATGCTTGAATATTCCGAAGTGTATGGTCTCCAGCATGCAAATTTGTATTATATTGTAATAAATGCGCCACCAAATCTTGACGGAAATACTGTTTATCACGTAAATCATGCAGCCGCTGTCTAAATCCATCTTCTGTCAACGGATAATCAAAGTACGCTTGAATCTCTTTACTATCTTTCATATAGTCCGCTACAACACCTTGTAGTGGAACAGAGATTTCTTTTATTTCCATATAATTCTTCCTTTCATATCCTGTTCTCTCACCAACCCACATTGTAGTCAATGTTTGATGCAAAAGCAAAGAATATCTCTTATACTTCTAATCCCTTTATCGAATGATACAAAAATTGAAGTATGGGAACTTGCTTTTGTTGCTTCTCAGCTTCCCCTATCGTATAACCGATAATCGCATCAATTTCCGTTTTTCGATGATTCTTCACATCAGCTAACATAGAGGAGATATTACTCGATGTACTTTCACATACGTTACAAACGAATTGCCACAACTCTTCCTTTTTCTCCTCTTCTACAAGAAAAATAACTTCCTGAAATACTTGCTCCATCACTTTATAAAAGAATGGATTCGTTAACAATTCTCCATTCTGCACGCCAAATAAAGCTGTTAGCGGATTAATACAAACGTTTACTATCAGTTTATTACACATTGTGCTTTTCCAATCCTCTTCAATCTGAAGTGGAAACAATTCTGAGGAAAAACAATGAAATAACGATTCAAATTGTGCCTTGTCGCCACGAACCAATCCAAACTTTGTAACTCCTACTCCTGTATGGTGTACTGTATCATCATTTTCCTTCTTCGCACCATGCTCTACGATACCAACCGCTACGTTTTCATGCTTCATCTTTTGAAATAGATGAAGGTGAGACATCCCATTTTGTAAAAAAACAAGCCGCTGCTGCCCTTTTATAAAAGGCAGTACATATTCTAAGTGATATTGTTTCACAGCAACAAACATATAATCCACTCGATCATCTGCCACTTTCTCTAAAGGCATAACATCCGGAAATACTGTTTCCGTTTTTCCATGCCGAAAACAAGTTACACCAACCTTCATTAATTTTTCAGCTTGTTCTATCGTTCTTGTATACAATGTAACGTCCTGTTTATTCTTTTTTAGATAAAACGCAAAAAGAAGGCCAATTGCCCCTGGACCAACAACTCCAATTTTCATCTCTACTCACGCCAGAGCCCCCGGGCTAATCGTGTGAAAGGCAAAGCCTCACAATCTGCCCTAAGTCTCCTGACTTCCTCCTCTCCATTCATCATGCTGTAGTACTTTCGATGATTTTTTCGTTTCTTCTAACTCACAATCTGCCGAGTAACAATTCCATTTCATAATCGCCATACCGATAAAAGTTTCACTTTATAGGACTAGTGTAGCAAATTTTTTTTAAAAATAACGAAAGAAACATTCTATTCTATTCATAAAAGTGAAAAAATGAGTTATAATATAATTGAAAATATTTATACTTTTCTTTATTTTCAAGACGAGAAAAGGATGTGATAAAATGACTTTCCCAAAAGTCGAGCGCTTGCTCATCAATTATAAAACATTAGAAGAATTTAAAAAATTTAAAGGCTGTGGCGCTCAAGAGCTATCTATGTTTGAAGAGTTACAATCAAATATTATTGAAAATGATAGCGAATCTCCATTTTACGGAATTTACTACGGAGGATCTCTCATCGCACGTATGAGCTTGTACATGAGGAGACATGGTGAAGCGAATCTCGAAATCACCGGACCTTACGTAGAGCTTTCTAAACTTGAAGTATTGCCAACTTATCAAAAACAAGGTTTTGGCAAAATGCTCGTTAGTTATGCAAAGCAACTACAATTTCCAATTAAAACTATAGCTCGTGTTCAATCCGCTGCATTTTGGGATAAACTAAATTTCAAAAATGCACCAACCGCTGATCAAGAATTTTATATTTGGTATCCAGAAGCTAATGTGAATGCGGTTACAAACGAAGAATCTGCTTAAAATAAAAACAGCTGTATAACAGCCGTTTTTATTTTTTCACTTTTTCTAACATTTCATGCTCATGAATAGCATCTCTTTCTTTTGTTTCTAGTACCATCACATTTCTTTTTCTATCAATGTAATCCAGTAAAGTACGATATTCTTCCTCATATACAGATAAGCGCTTAAGAAGCCATTCTTTTTCTTTTTGTAACAATTCAATTTTTTGCTGTAATTCTTTTGACTCTTTTTCTTCTTTATATTTTTGCAAAAAGACAATGACATCGTTTAATGTAATGGATACTGAAGGAAACTCTGTTTTTTTCGGTTGCTGCACATCATAATTTTCTATTTTTCGTATTTGTTTCGCCTCTTCAATACGTTCCTTATATTGCTTTCTAACGTAAGAATTCCATCGAAATCCACAGGCTGCAGGTGTACGAGATAAATTTCTGCCTACCTCTTTAAAAGCAGACAGCTGCGTTCCACCTTCGCGAATATGCCGGAGTACTACTTCTGCCAGAAGTAAATCTTCATCATCAGTCCATGCATCTTGTCTTGTTGTCGCCATCCTTCTAGTCCTCCTTATGCATTTTTTATTAAACATATGCAGTTACTAGAAAAGATAGAATATCAACATGCAAAGAATATATTTTTCTATTTCTTTTCAAGCATTGCAATAGCCTGACTATGCGCTTCGGATTCCCATAAACGTGCACATTCTGTTATTTCTTCTTCCATCCGCTCTCTTAAGTTATTTTCTCTCCACTTTCTAATCACAACAGCCTTATATGCTCTTTGCACTTTTGCGCTTGGAATTAACATCTCCCCTAACTGACATATCTTCTTTACCTTACCTTCAAATATCTCATGTATAAATCCAGAATTGCGTGCTTTCTCGGCAGAAAAGCGACGTGCTGAGCAAAGTAAAGTCATGGCCTGATCGTATCGAACTTTCTCATGCAGTATGGCCACCCCGCCCTGTTATGATTCCTAAATTTCCCTGTATAAAACCAATGATCGCATCCTTAGAAGCAAAACGATAATCACATGCCGCAGCAAGTTCACATCCGCCTCCAACTGCCGCTCCATTTAGAAATGCTATTGCAGGCACAAGAAGCGTCGTAATTCCCTACAAAACCCTTCCCATTCACTCTAAGCATTACATAAGCCTTTTCCTCTGTTTGCAGCCTGTGAAACGCCTCTAAATCCCCCCTGAGCAAAACGGCCTTCCATTCCCTGTTATTACAACACCTTTTATTTTCATATCCCGTCTTATTTCTTGCAGAGCATGTTCTAAATCATTCATCATCTCATAGTCAAGATGTTCAGGGCGATTTAATGTAACCCAAACAATATCCATTTCTCTGCGTTCTATGAGAAACTTCGTCACATTTCATTTCTCCTTTCACCTCACAAAATTATGTTCGAGAAGAATGAAAAACTACCGCCTCTTTCGTCTAATAGGAAAAAAAGACAAAAAAAATAAACGCAGAAGAATATCTTCTGCGTTTATTTCCGCAATTACTTGCTGATTACTTCTTTACCTTTGTAAGTACCGCATGCTTTACATACACGGTGAGCTAATTTCGCTTCACCACAGCTTGGGCACTCTACCATACCAGGTACTGATAATTTGAAATGCGTACGACGCTTTCTTTTTACTGTTTTAGAAGTTCTTCTAAAAGGTACAGCCATTCTTCCCACCTCCTTAAAAGAAAAAGTTATTTTCATATTGAAGGCCTGAACCAGTCTTCCGATTATTTGTCAAAAAACTTTGCAAGTCCTGCTAACCTTGGATCAACAGTCTTTTCTTCGTTTTTCTCCGAAATCACTTGCCAGTCTTGACCTTTCGACGGTGCTCCACCGGAAACATCATCACTGAAAATTTGCATTGGAATCTCCAAAAGTATATTTTCCTTGATTATAGGGAGTAAGTCAAGTACTTCTCCTTCTAAACGATGGATTTCCGCTTCCGTTTCATACTCTTCTGCTGCTTCTGCGGAAGTTTGAAACACCTCAATTGTTTTCATGTCAAATGGTAATGTTACATCTACTAAAGAGCGAGAACATGGCAAGACCATGCTTCCAGTTATATGTAGATGAAACGTAAACTTGTTGGAGCCAAAATCAACTCTACCTGTTACATGAACAGGTTTAATTTCACGAATATCTTTCTCGACTTCTTTTAGCTCACTTACATCTACCATCTCATCCAATGTCAATCCTGTATTTCTTAATTTGTTTAATTGATGGATGGACCATTTCATATCATATCACCTCAAGGCAACAAACAAAATTATAGCTAGCCATTTTATATTTGTCAATGTTTTTTCTTTACACTATAATGAAGTCATTATAGGAAATAATATATAGATTATCATGTTTTGAGAAAAGATGCTACATCGAAAGGAGAGATTATCATAAAGGCTAGCGGTATTGTTGTTGAATATAACCCATTTCATAACGGTCATGCTTATCATGTGCAACAAACAAAAAAGTTAACACAAGCTGACATTATCATCGCTGTCATGAGCGGAGCTTTTTTACAGCGCGGCGAGCCAGCACTCTTATCAAAATGGTATCGTACAAAGATGGCATTAGCAGGCGGCGTTGATCTCGTCGTCGAACTCCCCTATACATTTGCAACGCAAAAAGCTGAAACATTTGCAAACGGAGCCGTTTCTATTTTAGAAGCTCTTGGTGTCTCTGATATTTGCTTTGGCAGTGAAAATGGACATATCCAAAACTTTTATAACACACTCTCTTTACGCCAAAAAGAACAAGATAATTTTAATCATTTTGTGCAGCAATTTATGAAAGCGGGAAATAGTTATGCAAAAGCAACTTCTGAAGCTTTTTCACACATCAAGCAAAGCATAGCTACCGTTGATATGTCTCAACCAAACAACATATTAGGCTTACATTATATTGACGCTATCCTTTCACAAAAAAGCACAATAAAGGCGCATACAATAAAGCGCTTTGCTTCTCATTATCACGATGAAACTTTTCAAGACGAGCGCATTGCAAGTGCAACAAGTATCCGGAAGGAATTATTTAGTGAAAATGGCTCATTTACAGCCATTTATCCATTTGTACCAAACAGCACCGCCGCTCTTTTAGAGCAATATAAACATACATATCACTGTCTACATAATTGGGAAAAATATTTCCCATTCTTAAAATATAAGCTTATGACAATGTCTCCATCCGAACTACAACATATATATGAAATCGAGGAAGGATTGGAACATCGTATTTTATCTAAAATGCAAGGTACCTCGTCATTTCTTTCATTTATGGAAGCATTAAAAACGAAGCGTTATACATGGACCAGGCTGCAGCGAGCATGTACACATATTTTAACATATACGACAAAAGAAGAAATTGAACAAGCAAACATACAAGAGCATGCAGCATACGTTCGTCTACTGGGGATGTCTCAAAAAGGACAAACCTATATTTCAAATAGCAAAAAGAAAATGGAGCTGCCACTTCTTTCTCATACAAAGACATTCCAGCATCCTATTCTAGATATAGAACGAAAAGCGAACGCTGTTTATTTTTCTATCCTACAAGAACCTTTGCGGACCGAAATGATAAAAAAAGACATCACACATCATCCCATTCGATATGATGAAACAACCGGAAAATTTCTATAAAATGAAATCTCTCCTTGTTAAGTGAACTTTATTCCCCCTGAGCGAGCCCTACGCCCTCTCTGTTGGCTCATTTGATCCAATTAGACTCCAGGGCTCAGGGCTCCACAACCTCGACGAGAACGTTCTTATAGCTAATGTAAGCTGAATAACATATTTTTCTTTATCCCTATATACTCATCTTATTCACTACATAAAAAAACCTCTCTAAAACGAGAGGTTTTATTTTTTTTCTGTCATTTTTTCTAAGTATGCTAGTGCATCATCCAGCGTATCTACCGGCACAATTTTCATCTTTGTTTTAATATCTTTAGCTGCTATGACCGCTTCCTTATAATTCGATTTCGGTGCCCCTTTTTCATTTGGAGCAAAGAATATTTCTGCTCCTGCATCATGAGCGGCAACTACTTTTTGTTGGATACCACCAATTGGACCTATTTCTCCTTTTTCATTGATTGTTCCTGTTCCAGCAATTTCATGACCTTTTGTCATATCCTCTTTTACAAGCTGGTTATAAATTTCAAGCGTAAACATTAATCCAGCAGAAGGACCCCCAATATCATTTGCATCAATTTTCACTTTTGGATCGACTGTTAATTCTTTATCAGTAATAATAGAAACCCCGATTCCCGCACGACTCTTATCTTCAGGAATTGGTTTTAATGTTAGTTTTTCTGTATGCGACTTCTTATCCCGCACGTATTCAATATTTACTGCTTCGCCTTCTTTTTTTCCTTTCATATACGCAATAAATTGCTCCGCTGTTTCAAAAGATTGCCCATCAACAGCTACAATAACATCTCCAAGTTTTAGTTTTCCTTCCGCAGGCATATTTTTTGTAATTCCAGCTACTAATACCCCTTTATTTTGGAATGAAACAGAACGATTCGCCCGCTTGTATGCATTATAAATCGCTGCATTTTGAGAATCTTTCATCGCGTATACTTGGCGAAATTGATAGTCTTCATCACTTTCATTTTGTTGTAAAATCTCTTCTTCCTTAAAAATTTGATTATATTTATTAAATTTTGCGGATAAAAAATTCACAACATTTGCACGTCCCATTGAAACCGTTACGAGCATAAAGTCTCCTGATTCTTTAGTTCCACCATCAACTTGTACATATGGTTCTAACTTTTCTGCCATACCTGGTTTTGTAATATAGTATGGAAGGCGGACATACACAAGTAGCATTGCTAATATAACCCCAATTAAAAGTGCATATACAAACCGAAACCGCTTAAACATTATTTTTCTCCTTCCACTGCTCAATTAATAAGTAAATTGCATGAATATGTCCTTCTGCCTCTTCTTCTCCAACTCGAATAATATCTTCAATATTTGTAAAAGCACGAGAACTAAACTGTTCTACTGCTGGACGCATCATTAAATCTGAAGCAATTTGCCGATTGACAACAAGTTCATGTTGCATAATTTCAATACTCTGCATAATGACATCATAAATGGATGTAACTTCTCCATTCACTTTAATAGGCGATACATCTACAGCAATCACAATATCAGCACCCAGCTCTTTTACGACAGATACAGGAATACGATCAATGACTCCACCGTCCACTAATAACCGACCGTCTATTTTCTCTGGTACAAATACGCCTGGAACAGAAATACTCGCTCTCACGGCATCCGCAATAGAACCGCTTGTAAATACAACCTTTTCCCCCTTTAAAATGTCAGTGGCCACAACTGCAGTTGGGATATCTAACTCTTCTAATTTTTTATTATATGTAAACATTTTAATCATATCTTTTACACGTTTTCCAGAAATAAATCCCATTTTAGGCACAGTAAAATCTAAATAATACTTTCGTTTAAATAATGTCGCCATACGATAGAGCCTCTCTACGTTACAACTTGCTGCATAAAAAGTACCGATTAATGCCCCCATACTGCTTCCAGCAATCATATGAATTGGAATGTTCGCCTCTCGTAATACTTTAATTACGCCGATATGTGCGAAGCCTTTCGCACCTCCAGACCCAAGAGCTAAACCAATTTTCGGTTCTTTCATTTCTCTCACCCTCAAAAATTTTTCACTCTCTTTTCATACTTATGGTCTAAACTCGCCATGTATCCACGTATACTGAAATGAACGTTTTGGGACAAAGGGGGATACGACAAAATGTATGAAAAATGGAAAACAGCTTTTCTCACCATAGCTATGATGTTTCTAACATTTTCTCTCGTACTTCATCCCCAAGCCGCCTTACAATCTTCTATTCGCGGATTAAATATATGGTGGGAAGTTGTGTTTCCTTCACTACTGCCTTTTTTTATTGTTGCAGAGCTATTAATTAGTATAGGTGTTGTGAAGTTTATTGGTATACTATTAGAACCTCTCATGCGCCCGCTTTTTCGTGTGCCTGGCATTGGTGGATTTGTTTGGGCCATGGGAATGGCTTCTGGCTTTCCAGCAGGCGCAAAACTAAGTGCCAGGCTCCGTCAAAGTAATCAACTGACACAAACTGAAGCAGAGCGCCTCGTATCATTCACAAATTCTTCCAATCCATTATTTATTTTCGGTGCTGTTTCAATCGGTTTTTTTAACAATCCAAGATTAGGTCTTATATTAGCCGCAGCTCATTATATTAGCAACTTTGCAGTCGGTTTACTCATGCGTTTTTACGGCAACAAAACAAAGTACATAAAAACAGAAAAACGCATACAAAAACGTCCATTACAACACGCATTTTCTATTCTTCATGAAACACGGTTACAAGAAAAAAGACCGATTGGAAAATTACTTGGTGATGCTATTATATCCTCTATTCAAACATTGCTTATGATTGGCGGATTTATTATTTTATTCTCCGTTTTAAGTAAAATGATTACTGTCTTTCAAGTCACAGCGGCTCTTTCTTTTATTATGCAACAACTTTTAATATTCTTCCAAATTTCACCACATTTTAGCACGCCCATCTTATCGGGTCTTTTCGAAATGACACTTGGAAGCCAAATGATTAGCCAAATCAATCAGACTACAATCCTCGAACAAGCAATGGTAACAAGCTTTATACTCGCATTTAGCGGCCTTTCTATCCAAGCTCAAGTCGCAAGTATTTTAGCAGAGACTGATATTCGCTTTAAACCGTACTTCTTTGCACGAATTATACAAAGTATTCTCGCACCTATCTTTACACTTATATTTTGGAAACCACTTTATGAAAACCTGCATTCTTTTTCACCCAACCAAGAAGATGTTCCTGTTTTTTTATCCAATCATTCTTCCGTCTTTTTAAAGGGGTGGGATTTATTAATCACTTACGGTCCTGCTTTTACACTATTTTGTTTATATCTATATGTGACTTTATTATTCTTACGCCTTATGAATAAAGAAAAACCCCGTTCATCTTAACGGGGTTTTAAACTTTTCTTTTAAAGCACGCTCTACAACAGGAGGAACAAGACCCGCTACATTTCCACCATAGCGAGCCACTTCTTTTACAATGCTTGAACTTAAAAATGAATATTGATTATTTGTCATGATAAAAAATGTTTCAATATCTTCATCTAACTTACGATTCATTGATGTAATTTGCATCTCATATTCAAAATCAGACACCGCACGTAAACCACGTAAAATTGCGTTCGCATTACGCATTTTCGCATATTCAACTAACAATCCACTATGTGAGTCAACTTTTACATTTGGAATATCTTTTATTGCTTCTCGAATTAATTCTAAGCGTTCTTCCACGGAAAAGAACGGTTTCTTGGACGAATTATTTAAAACAACAACATATACTTCATCAAATACCTTTGCGCCTCTTTTAATAATATCCAAATGCCCCAGAGTAATCGGATCAAAACTTCCTGAAGAAATTGCTATGCTTGCCATTCGGTCCCCTCACCTTCATGCTTATAAATCGAAATTGCAGTAATACCATAATTTTCAGCTCTTACCTTTACAAGTCTTCCTATTGTATCCGGTAAGATTACATCGTCTTCATGCTCAGCCATAATTAAACCATCATCGTTTAGTAAACCATGCTGTTCCATTACACCGATCAAAGAAATAATTTTTTGATCTTTATACGGTGGATCTAACAATATAAGATCAAATGACAATTCACGTTTAATCAACGCCTTTACAGCACGCTCTGCATCATTTCTATACACTTCAGCTTGATCGTGTACCTTACAACTTTCTAAATTTTGATGGATTACCTTTATCGCTTTGTTATCACGATCAACAAAAATAGCTTTGTCAATCCCTCTGCTAAGCGCTTCAATCCCAAGCCCACCGCTGCCTCCAAATAAATCAAGTGCGGTTCCGCCTTCAAAATAAGGACCGATCATATTAAAAATTGCTTCTTTTACTTTATCTGTTGTTGGACGCGTTGTATTGCCTGGTACAGCTTTCAAAGGGTGTCCTTTACATTTCCCAGAAACTACTCTCATCTGTTGTCACTACCTTCATTTCAATCTATCGAGCGATTATTGCAAACGAATATCCATTCTCGTAACCGCTATCAAACTCCCTACTTTCAGGAATTATTTTTCTTTATCAAGGGATAATCAACTTCCATTCGTACTACAGAGAAAAGTCAGTTCCCACTAAAATAAAACCCACTTTATTTCACTGAAAAACTACCTTTTCATCGTACAATTTTCTTTCAGTAATCCCATGTGTATATTCATCTTTTTTATCCTATCATAAAATATAAGAAAGAAAAATAAAAAGCCTACGATAAAATTTAATTTCACTATGTATATCTTCAAATAGATTGGACATAAATAAATATAACAACATCACCTTCGATGTTGTTGCCAACCGCGGAGAAGACTTACGTTTCCCCATAAGTTCTTCCTCCGGTTTCTCCTCTCCCTTTTCCTTCTTGCTAGTATATACTAGTGTAAGAAGGGCCCTGCTTTGCAGGGTTTTTTTCTTTGCTTGCTTTTCATTTTAAAAATGAAATGATACAGTAAAAGAAAGAGGAGGAAAAGATATGATTCAACGTTTTATTGAACTAGGAGAAGGATACTCCGATTTATATGAATTACTTGAAATTGCAAAAGCAAATAAGGATCGTGTATCACATATGTTGCAATTTCAAACAACAAAAAATGAAAAAACAGTATGTTCTCTTGCTGTTATTCTTAATCCGACAACAAGCGGTGATTTCCAGCCACTATACATATGCCGCGAGGGAATTCCTGTACTTGAAGATAAAAAAAGCAAACGCATTGTTTTATTTGAAGAAACTGCTGAGCAAATCGGAAAGAAAGTTACTTCTTTCACTGTAAAACCTTCTACAATTTTTCCAGAAAAGGAACTATATTTTAATCATCTCATCGGTATTTTACGAATGAATCATTTCATTCCACCGATGCGGTAAAGTGAAACTTCCATTCGCAAACGGGGTTCTTGCGAATGATTAGTTGAACCAATCGGGCTCTTACGGTTGGTTTGCTTCATCTCCCTGCCCTCGCTTCTTACCAACCGTTTGAGCGGGGTAAAGTGAAACTTCCTTCAGTATGTTTCTCAGCTGAAGGTTAGCCCTCACTAATCGAACTCTTGTCTGTTCATGCTAGACTATAGAAAAGCCCCCACCAATCACGGTGGGGGCTTTTCTATTTAACTATAATCGTATTCTTTCGCACGATCCGGTCGTGAATTCTCAAATTCCGTTTTTAAAAACGGGCGATACGACGGCTCTATTTTTTTTACAAAAGGAAGCTTATTTAACTTTTGCATCATGTGCTCTATTTGTTCCATGTCACAATATACAACTGCATATTTAAACCGCTTTGATATGTAATGAATATTACCATATTTCCTTAAAATCTTAGCATGTTTCAATGAATGTAAATAAACAATCATACTTTGTCGTTGCCCGAACATAATCTTCTCCATCTTCTCCTTTTATATGCTTGTATTCTTGTATCGTATAAACAGCAATCAGAAATTTGTGAAATTATAGTACATTGTAGAACAACCTTCTGTATACGTTTTCTTCAATATCCTAAAAAACGGGGCACATCACCCCGCCTTACAACCACAACCGCCACCAGAGCCACAGCCGCCTCCGCAGCCACCTGCGTCAAAGAACGGATTTCCCGTTGGCACTTTAATAGCAGATGATACTTGAGAACCAATCGCTACACTGACTTCATCTAATAATTTTTGTAAAGTATTTTCTGCCTTTTTAAAAGCAGCTATCTTTTCATGCAAATCCACAGAGCGCTTTAGTTCGCGCATATTTGTTGAAACAAAAGTATAATCAGGATGATATTTTCCAAAGCGTTGCACTTCTTCATATCGCTCTTTCATCGCTGTAAATTGACCAATTAATGTTTGAGCTTCTCGATCTTCCTGTAATGCCTTATAACACTCGCGATAACTCTCTGCTATATCTGAACAAACAACTGCTTTCGCAAGCTGTTCTGCCTTGTCTAAAATCATTACGCCTTCAAGCGTCGCTACGATCATGAGAGACACCTCCGAGTATTCATCATAACATATTTAAAACAGAACTACTAATTTCACTACTTTACTCACACATAAAGTGAAACTTTGATCAGTGGAGGGTTTTTTCATCCCCCACTGATCATTAGCCCTCACCAATCGGGCTTTTACGGGCAGTTTATCCCCCACCTAACTTCTTTGCTTTTTGCTGGATTTTAAGGTGGGGGTATTATTGCCCGCGAATAGCGGGATAAAATAGAACTTCTATCCATAAGGGTTCACTCACCCGTAGAGTGGTATATAATGAAAATTCCATAAGTGGAGGCTTTATCCCCACTTATGGAATTTAAACCAATCGGACTCTTATCGAATATATTACAGACAAATATGTTCCGCAATGTTATATTGTAGAACATCCCATTTCCCATCATTCTCTTTTACATAACTAATACATGCATTTTTTAATGGAGTTTTAAATGTAATCTCATTCGGTGAGATCGCATGTAAAATCGCTTTAATCGCATGAGAATGTGCAACTACAATAATCCGCTTACCCGTATGCTTTTGAGCAACATCTTGCAAAGCCTCAAAACAACGAGCTACGATTTCTTCATCTGTTTCCATATCTTCTACATTTCCATCTGCAATAAGTTGTCGAACTGTAGGAACAGGTTTTCCAGAAGCTTCTCCAAAATCCCTCTCTACAAAACGCTCATCAAGAAGAATAGAATGAATCCCAACAGCATTCGCAATCGCTTGTGCCGTTTCATGAGCTCTTATTAAGGGGCTGCTAATGATAACATCCCATGTCTCTGCTTGCAATGCAGCTGCACTTTGACTCGCTTGCCTTTTCCCTACTTCATTTAGCGGAATATCTTCACGCCCTTGAATAATCTCTTGAAAATTCCAATCAGTTTGTCCATGTCGTACTAAACAAATTTCCGTCATGTTGTAACTCCTTTTTTCAATAATCCGTTTCTATTGTAACAAAAGTTTCGCATGACGGACATATTTTTCCCTTCCAATTATGTTGTATTTTGCTGTTTCATATATTGAAACATGTCAATCATAATAGACGCGACACTTAATTGATTTTGGAATTTCGCTACTTTATCTGGAATGGTCTTTTTAAAATACTGTAATGCAGCTAGCTCAAATGCATCCTTTTCCTTTGGATTACGTGACAATTTCCGATACCAATATGGTTGTTCCCGAATATAGCGTTCTAGATCTTCATTGGATTTTATAAATTCAACAAGTTCTGTCCTCATCCTCTTTTCCTCCTAGTCTTTTTGAAAGAAAAATGGATTATTTTCAGAAGTTCTTTGCTGCGTCTGTGTTCGATTTCCTTGAAACTGCTGAATGACTTGCTGTACACTTCCAATCGCATTCGTTACATTTTCCAAATGTTGCTGCATTTGCTCTGCATCTAACTTTTTGAAAAAAGATACCATTTGTCCCATCAAATCAGCTGTCTTTTCATCACTTTTTTCTTGTACAGGTGAAGCAAGCGCTTCTCCATCCGCTTTATAAGCCTTCCACATTTCATCTTGTTCTCCAAGCAAATACCATTCCTCATAAAATTGTTGCCATGTTTTTTGACCTTTTCGAACATCATAAACCATTTTAGGGTGATGGTTTACAAACTCTTTAAATTGTTGAACAGAAGGATGTAAAGCCCCTTTCGTTGTTGTCATAATCCTCACCTCTTCAGATGTATCTACTATATTGTAAGAAAAAAAAGGCACATGGTTCGCCTATTTTTAGACGATTCATGCACCTTTTCTTATTTTCGAATGAAATTTTGGGTGTAAAATTTATCATACACCCCGACACCTAACTCAGTAAATTGTTCATTTAACAAATTCTTCCGGTGTCCTTCACTATTCAACCAGCCATGCATCGCAGCAATTCCATCATTATGCTGTGCTGCTATATTTTCACCCGCAAGTTGAAATGCTACCTGTCCACGTTGTAATCGATCTCCTAATTCCCCAAACTTTGGCGAGTCATGCGAGAAATAATTATTCTCTTTCATATCTTTACTATGTCCAAATGCCACTTCCGCTGTTTGTTGATCCCATGTTAATAATGACAATTGATGACGACTACGAATAATGTTTGTCAAATCTAAAATTTGTTGCATATTTCCATGTTCTACTTGCGTCATTTTCTCTGCTGACAGCGGCTGTGCGGTTGTTAATTCTCCAGAATACACAAGCTGATATGGCCTTTGCTGAACTAATATTCCATCATCCATATAACGAATTCCAACAAGCTCATGGGTGAAATGATCAAAATATAACTGTGCCCAACCACCTTCTTCCATAGATACAAGTGGTTGTTCCACAATTTCAGTATCAGACAATTCAAATTGGTAGCTGTTCCTTCCTTTTTTTAGGGAAATTTCACGAGAGAATGGATTTTTTTTGTACACTTCTTCATATTTTTCATTCATATGAAATGGCGCTATATCAACTTGATCTCCAGCAGCATAAGCTGTTACAATTTTATGTTCAGCAATACCGAACTGCACATATCGTGATAGATCCTGATTATAGATCCACCATTCGTAGCCATACGCTGAAGGCTCAATTCGGGCAGGCTCTCCCCATTTCGCTAATAAGTTTTCTGAATCCCCACCTATTAATTGCGAAATCGTCTCAGGAAACCCTTCATTTGTTTGTTGTTTTTTCTTAACGATCTTCTGTTCTTGCTTAGAATGAGATGGTTGTAATATATATTGCGAAACGAGTAATTTCCCGTATAAGTCAATCGCTAAAATAAAAATTGTAATGATTACGATACGCAATAACTTCTTCAAATGATATACCTCCTGGTCGAACATCAAATTGAGATATACACAAACACTTTCCTTCTATTTTGTGTGTACCGTATTATTTTCACTATATCATATTTTTATGAAAAAAGCCGAGATTCTCCCTTTTCTCTCAATATGAATTGCGATTTCTTATTATTCATACTATTATAAAATTAAGGGCTTTTTTATATAACAAATAAGGAGGGATTTCATGCAGTTTACAAATTCAAAACTTACAGGGGCAGTTATTGATTTTGCACTTTTAACTGATGTTATGCAAAATCATCATTTCGTACTTGCTGGACAATGGGATTATGAACGTGTTACATACGACTATAAATTTGAAATACTAACAGATGTATACTACTTGCGGGTACGAGGTTTTGCTGTTGAAGGTGATGTCGGCGGTCGACATGCACAAATCAAATTGATTGAGCCACTTTTAGGAAAACATTATTATCCACACGGCGTAGAATATGGTGAGAACGAAAAATTCCCTACAAATGTGCTTCAGAAAAGTGAACAACTGCTTCAAAATATTGAAAAAGAGCTTACAGAATTAGCAATTATAGAGTAAACAAAGAAGGTGTATCAATTTGATACACCTTCTTTGTTTTATTTTGATTGTAAATAAGGAGGTACAGCATGTATTTGTTCTTCATCTTTTTCACGCTCTTTTCGTACCCAATTAAAAAATACATATCCAATAATTGTACCGTACACTATTTCCTGGACAATTTTCATAATAACACCGCCTGTTTGCTGATCTTGTACAATCGACATCCAATGTAAAAAGTCTGGTCCAGTAATATTTAGATCAGTCAATGTTCCAGCAGGGACACATAGTTCCATCGCTTTCATCCACGCGCTCGGATCTGTATATGTAGCAAACAACGATTCACTAGCAAAAATGATTAGCGCACAGGCTGGCGTTAATAATATGCCATTTGCAAACATGTATCCAATTTTCTTTATCTCACTTAATGATTGGTACTCTGGTAATGGATTTAACATTGGCCACCACATGGTCATTGCAGTAAAGAACAATACAGCAAGAAAAATAGGATGGGCAACTTGACTTTGCTTTACAGCATCAAAAACAACTGGCAAATGATAAATAGAAAATAAGCCGTTAAATACAAACAATGCAATAAGCGGTTTTGTAAACATGATTAACATGACTTGGACAGCGCGAAAAGATGTAATATATTGATACAACCAAACTGGTATTCCTAATAATAATAATGGAGGTACCGCAATATACATCACAGCCATCTCAAACATATGTGCACTAAATATAATATGTCCAAGTAAATCAATAGGTCCTCCCTTTACAAAATATAAAAGGGCGATTCCAGTTGTAAAATAAAAGATTTGTTTTTTGCTTACCTTTTCCGCATTATTAAACCGTTCTCTATACGGTCCAATAATGAGAAAGTAACAGATAAGGATAGCAACCATAAACAGTAAAAAGATTGGACTCCATAACGCTTCAAAACCAAATATCCATAAGTTGCTCATTACTATCATACCCTCCTTTTCTGCATGAATTTTTTACCTTCATAGGAAAAAGGGAGTGAAGAAAACTTCAACCCCCCTCCTTTTCTGTTTAAATCCACACAATCGTCATAAAAGCCAAAACTGTTAACAACCCTATTAACAATCCTGAATATAAGAAAAAGGATGCTGCTTCATGACCCTTATGATTCATATGCATGAAATAATATAACTGAAAAATAACTTGAATGACCGCTAGCAGTAAAATAAATGGTACGGAGAAAAGAGGACTAAATGTTTTCGGATAAGCGACTGCTACAAAAGCTACAATCGTTAAAAAAATCATTAATCCGAATGTGACAACTTGATGTCTCATTTCCTCTGCACTTTTTCTTCTGCGATACACGAGATCTACCTTTGGATTACTAGTATTTGTTTGTTTTGTCGCCATTGTTTATCCCACCATTCCCATCAAGTATACTACAGTGAAAATAAACACCCAAACTACGTCGATAAAATGCCAGTAAATTGACGCGACGTAAAACTTTGGAGCATTATATAAATTTAAACCACGCTTCGCATTACGAAAAATTAACGTTAAGATCCACAATAATCCAAATAACACGTGTAATCCATGTGTCCCAACAAGTGCATAAAACGCTGAACCGAATGCACTACTTCGCATCGTATGTTTAAATTCATGTGCATAATGATTGAACTCATAAATTTCAAACCCTAGAAATCCCGCACCAAGCAATACCGTTACAATTAACCAAAACTGCATTTTCTTAAAGTTAAAGTTTTTCATATGATACATCGCATAAACGCTCGTTAAACTACTTGTTAATAAAAGCATTGTCATAATAAACACAAGTGGCATTTGGAACATTTCTTGCGATGAGGGGCCACCATTTGTAGAATTTTTCAAGGCTAAATATGTTCCAAATAAGGAAGCGAACAAGACAGTTTCGCCTCCAAGAAACAGCCAAAATCCAACAAACTTATTTTTCCCCTCGAGGGTTGCTTTTTCAGGCTCTGCTGGAAATGTTTCATTTGTTAATTTTTCCTCTACATGCATTACGCCTTGCCCCCCTTATCATCTAAATCTTCTTTATGAATATGATAACCATGGTCATCAATTACCGAACGAAGGAACATCGTACCAAATGTGATGATAAGTCCGATAATCGCGACCACCAACCAAAATTTATCTTTTCCACCTTGCATATACATTGCACCAAATGCTGCAATAAACAATCCAAGTGAAATGACAAATGGTGAGAATGAAGCATTTGGCATATGAATGTCACTAACAGGTTCTGCTGGTGTCATTTCCTTATTCCCTTCACGCTTTTCAATCCAAAATGGATCTAACCCACGAACAAATGGTAATTGCTTAAAGTTATACTCTGGTGTAGGTGCCGGCATTGTCCATTCTAACGTACGAGCATCCCATGGATCGCGTCCTGCTTTCTTTTTAGATAATGACGTTTTGACTACGTTGTATAAGAGAACAATCGTTCCAAGCCCCATAAAGACTGCTCCAATAGAACTAATTAAGTTACCAAGCTCCAACCCTTGCCCCTCTAAATACGTGTAATAACGACGTGGCATACCTATTAAACCAAGGAAGTGTTGAATAAAGAACGTTAAGTGGAAGCCAATAAAGAACAACCAAAACGTAATTTTCCCAAGTGTTTCATTTAGTACTCTGTTAAACATAAGTGGCCAATAATAGTGTGCACCTGCTAATAATCCAAATACAACCCCACCAACAATTACGTAGTGAAAATGTGCAACTACGAAATAGTTATCATGGAACTGATAATCAGCCGGAGCTGATGCAAGCATAACCCCTGTTACACCACCCATAACGAATGAAGGGATGAAGGCAACCGCCCATATCATTGGCGTTGTAAAACGAATACTTCCGCCCCACATTGTAAACAGCCAGTTAAAGATTTTAATACCGGTCGGAACTGCAATCGCCATTGTCGCAACTGAAAAAATGGCATTTGCGACAGGTCCCAGACCAACTGTGAACATGTGATGCGCCCAAACCATAAAGCCTAAAAATCCGATTAACACTGTTGCAAATACCATAGATGAATATCCAAATAAGCGCTTCTTAGAAAATGTGGCAAAGATTTCTGAGAATATTCCGAAAGCTGGGAGTATAAGAATGTATACTTCTGGATGACCGAATATCCAGAATAAATGCTCCCATATAATCGTATTTCCCCCTAAAGCTGGGTTGAAGAAGCTTGTGCCAAATAAGCGATCTAACATAAGTAATCCCAATCCAACTGTTAATGGCGGAAAGGCAAATAAAATGAGTGAAGATGTTACAAATGTTGTCCATGTAAACATCGGCATGCGCATATATGTCATTCCAGGGGCACGCATATTAATAATGGTGACAAGGAAGTTAATTCCCCCTATCAATGTTCCAATCCCCGAAATTTGAAGTCCTAATACATAAAAATCAACACCATGTCCTTCCGAAGCAAGCGCTAAAGATGCATAGGATGTCCATCCTGCATCAGGTGCTCCTCCTAAAAACCAACTTAAATTTAAAAATACACCACCAAAGAAAAATAACCAAAATCCAAGTGAATTTAAAAACGGAAACGCAACATCACGTGCTCCAATTTGAAGCGGTACAGCAGCGTTCATAAATGCAAACACAAGCGGCATGGCTGCGAGAAAGATCATTGTTGTACCGTGCATCGTTAATACTTGGTTATACGCATCTCCAACGAGAAAATCATTGTTTGGAATTGCCAATTGAAGACGAATAAATAGTGCTTCTATTCCGCCGATGATAAAAAACAATCCACCTGCAATTAAATAGAGAATGGCAATTTTTTTATGGTCCACTGTTGTTAAATAATCCCATATAACAGCGCCCATCCCCTGTTTTTTTGCTACAGAACTCACGTTTTCAACCTCCCCTTCGCAAATAATCCCTCTTTATTTCTTAACTTTTAACGTTTGCAAATAAGCATTTAATGCATCTACTTGATCATCCGTTAGGTTGCCATATTTACCAGTCATTTTATTGCCTGGTTTCATAGATTCAGGATCCTTTAACCATTTCTTCAAGTTTTCCTCATTATTTTCGGCAATGCCGGCAACCATATCGCGATCGGCAAAGTTTGCTAAGTTTGGTGCGATACGTGCTGAAGGTGGTCTACTATCATTTGATTCAACTGCATGACAACCAATACAACTTTTATTGAAAATTTCCTGTCCTTCTTGCGCTTGTGTAGAAGCTACTTCTTTCTTGCCATCAAGCTTCTTCATATCAGCAATCCAAGATTTGTACTCGCTTTCATCAACAGCTATTACTTTAAATTGCATTAAAGAATGCGAGGGTCCACAAAATTCTGTACAAAAACCATTATAAGTGCCAGATTTATCTGCTTTTAACCACATTTTGTTGACATTATCCGTATTTGTGTCCATTTTTCCAGCTAAAGATGGGACCCAAAATGAATGTTTAATGTCGGCACCTTTCAAATTTAAATACACTTTTTTACCTGTAGGGATGACTAAATCTTGCGAAGTTACTAATTTTTCGCCATTGTAAGAAAATTCCCACCAATAAAGATTCGCTGTTACATCAACAACGATTGTATCTTTATCAATATTCTTTTTCTCCATCGCACTTACATCAGCAAGTTTGAATGTATATGTAACAGTTGGAACGGCCAATACGAGTAAAAGTAAAATCGGAATGACTGTCCATATAATTTCTAGCTTGTGATTTCCTTCAACTTGCTTCGGGATATAATCTTCCTGTCCCTTCTTTTGACGGAAACGCACAATTACATACAAGAAAATAATTGTAACTACAAGTACGACACCTATCATAATTGCACTTGCTAACAGCAATAAATCATATTGCATTTTTGCTACTTCGCCTTGCGGAATCAAAGTAGATTGAAAGGCTTTACCGCATCCCCCTAACAGTAAAGCCAGCAGTGAAACGAACGAAAGCAGTCGCCACTGTTTCTTCATACAAACAACCCCCACTTTCTTTGTTTATTAGATTGTACTTTATAGTAAGTAAAGTAAATCTCAACGTAAAGAAATCCCCTCATGTCGTTGTCTTAGAAGAATGTAACTACAATCATTGACACAAATAAGATTACCAAGTAATTCAAGGAGTAAACAAACATTTGTACGGACCATTTGATGTCATCTTTCTTACGGAAACCATAGAAGCCTAATACGATCCAACCGACGTTAAGCAATGTTGCAATTACCATAAATGTTACTCCAAGTGCACTCATATAAAATGGAAGCGGTAATAAACATACTGTCCAAATCATAATTTGACGTTTTGTAATATCAAATCCATATACAACAGGAAGCATCGGAATGCCTGCATTGCGATATTCTTCAACACGTTTCATCGCAAGAGCGAGGAAGTGTGGAATTTGCCAAATGAACATAATTAAAAATAGCATCCAAGCAATTGGATGATCTAAACTTGGATCAATTGCCGCCCAGCCAATTAAAGGTGGAACCGCTCCAGATACACTACCTACTACTGTATTGAGTGTATATGCTCGTTTCGTCCATAATGAATATAGAACAACATATGTGAAAGCACCAATAAAACCAACCAATGCTGCCATCGGCGTTGTAAGTAATAAGAATACCAATCCAAGAAGTAATAATACAATGCCTAATGTGAATACAAATCCAGGTTTATATTTTCCAGTTACTGTTGGACGGTTTTTTGTCCGTTCCATTAAGTGATCAATATCTCGATCAATATAGTTATTTAAGCAGCATGCTCCTGCCATAATTAGTGCAGAACCCGCGATTACAAAAAACATTTTATCTAATTGGTTCAAAAAATTTAATCCATTAAAATGTAAAGCCAACCATACCCCTGTAAATACAGTAAGCGTATTTGATTTTACAATTCCAATCTTAACGAGCGCTAATAAATCTTGTACACGAGTTGTTTCCGGTACTTTCGTTACAGCTGACTCATCATGCAATTCACTTGTTGCATGGTTCATCATTTCAACCCCCTCTTAAAACTTTCATCCTTCTTTTGCGTCTTCACTTCATGGAAGTAGCACGGCTTCTATATAGCAATATTATTACAGTAGAAATGTTGTTTTCTCATTCTACTACTAATCTACGCTAATACTCGAGTATATTAAAACATATTTCCCGAACAATTTGTGAAGAAAACATGAACTTTTTGTGTCGAATCACAAAAAAGTTTTACCTATTACTCCATATCATAACACGAGATTCTCTTCTATAATAAACTATTTTGTCATATTTGGCATGCATTCTCCCCCATTTCTTTTCATAATAAAGGTATTCCCCCCCTAAAATCAGTAATTTTTATTCCAATTTTTGTTTTTTGAAAGCACTTTATATCTCTTTCTCATACCTTTGCTATTTTATTATTTTTTATATATCATAGGACTGTAGCGCATTTAATTCCAAAAACATTGATGGGATTAAAGTATTTCACAATAACTTCATAACAGAAAGATGGTGAAACAGATTGCAACGTTTTATTAAATGGTTAGCAGTCATTACAAGTCTCGACCTATTATTTGTTTTAATGGGGGGAGCATTGGTTACAAAAACAGGTTCCGGGCAAGGGTGCGGTAAATCTTGGCCACTTTGTCATGGTGAATTCGTTCCTTCTAATTTATCAATGGAAACAATTATCGAACTAAGTCACCGTTTAACATCAGGATCTGCGGGAATTCTCGTTACACTTCTTTGTATCTTATCCTGGAAATATTATAAACATGTACAAGAAACAAAAACGCTCACTATTCTGTCTTTCGTATTTTTAGTTGCGCAAGCATTGATGGGAGCAGCCGCAGTTGTTTGGGGACAAATGCCTGCCGTATTAGCTATTCATTTTGGTATTTCTTTAATTTCATTTGCTTCCGTAATTTTACTAACGTTTCTTATTTTCGAAATCGACAAGAAGTTTGATGCTCATTCTCTTATTATGGACAAAAAAATGAAGTTTCATATTTATGGTGTAACAATTTACAGTTATATTGTCGTCTATACAGGAGCGCTAGTACGTCATGAACGTGCAAGCTTAGCATGTCCCGATTTTCCTCTATGCAGCAAGAATCAACCATGGCCTACCCAGTTACACGAATGGATTCAAATGGGACACCGTGTTGCTGCTATGTTAATTTTCGCTTGGATTTTGTACGCCACAGTGATTGCAATTCGTCATTATAAACAACAAAGAGTTGTCTATTGGGGTTGGATTACATCATTCATTCTCGTATCTCTTCAAGCAATTGTTGGTGTTTTAGTTGTATATACAGATGCAAGCTTGCTAATGGCACTTCTACACTCACTCTTTATCTCTTGCCTCTTTGCTATCTTATGCTATTTAGTCATGCTTGGTACGCGAAGCAAAGCAAATGCAGTAGAGACAAAGGATACATCTACTACACAAAATAAACAATCCTTATAATACGTGTTCAAAAAGGAAGATACGGAGTGTAGATTAAACTACATGAGTGCCGGAGTAGCGACGTAATGAAGAAATGTGATAGCTATCTTTACCGGACTTTTTGAAAATCCTCTTAGAATAACTTGCCGTAGTGGCAAGTTATTCTTTTTGTATACAAAAAGAGCTGCTTGTTAGCAGCTCTTTTCTTGTTGATTATTGCTCTAATTCAATCAGTAAATCTCCTGTTTGAATTGCATCGCCATCTTTTACATACAATTTTCTCACTATACCATTAAATGGCGCTTGAACCGTAGTTTCCATCTTCATCGCTTCTGTAATTGCCATAGAATCGCCTTTTTTCACTTCATCGCCTTCATTCACAACGACTTTAATCACAGTTCCTGGCATTGTCGCACTAATATGATTTGGATTTTCACGGTTTCCTTTCACACGCTGTGCAACTGTTGCTTTAACACTTTCATCTTTCACAACAATCTCACGTGGTTGTCCGTTAAATTCAAAGTAGAGGACGCGCGTTCCATCCGGTTGTGGCTCACCAATTGAAACTAATTTAACGATTAATGTTTTACCACGTTCAATTTCTACGCCAACCTCTTCACCAAGTCTCATACCGTGGAAGAATGTTGGCGTATCAAGTACAGATACATCGCCATAAAGTCCCGCTACCTTTTGGTAATCCATAAATACTTTTGGATATAAAGCATATGCAACAACATCAAAAATAGTCACTTCGCGACCAATTTTATGGAATAATTCTTCTTTTAAAGCATTGAAATCAACCGGTTCTAACAATTCACCCGGTCTTACCGTTAATGGTTTTTTTCCTTTTAAAATGATTTCTTGTAGTTCTTTTGGGAAACCACCATATGGTTGACCAAGATCACCAGAAAACATTTCTATAACAGAGCCTGGGAAGTCTAATGAATGTCCATGCTCATAAATATCTTGTTCTGTTAGATGATTCTGTACCATAAACAGTGCCATATCACCAACAACTTTTGATGATGGCGTTACTTTTACAATATCACCAAACATATCATTTACACGGCGATACATAACTTTCACTTCATCAAAACGATCTCCTAGCCCAACTGCTTTGGCTTGTTGTTGAAGGTTACTATATTGTCCGCCTGGCATTTCATGCATATATACTTCTGTATGAGGTGCATTCATACCACTTTCAAATGGCGCATAATATTTACGAACATCTTCCCAGTAATGTGAAAGTTTCTCTAATGAATTCACATCAACATCCGGCTGTCTTTCATTTCCACCTAATGCATAGAATAACGTGTTCGCACTTGGTTGTGATGTTAATCCTGCCATTGAACTTACTGCCACATCAACAATATCAACGCCTGCTTCAATTGCTTTCGTATACGTTAATACACCATTTCCACTTGTATCGTGCGTATGAAGATGGATTGGAATCGATACTGTTTCTTTTAATGCTGAAACTAAATCATAAGCTGCATTTGGTTTTAATAATCCAGCCATATCTTTAATCCCTAAAATATGTGCTCCTGACGCTTCCAATTCTTTTGCTAAGTTTTTATAATAATTCAAATCATATTTACTACGCATTGGATCATGAATATCCCCTGTATAGCACATTGTTGCTTCTGCAATCTTGCCGCTGTCTCTTACAGCATCAATTGTAACTCGCATACCTTCCACCCAGTTTAAGCTATCAAAAATACGGAATACATCAATACCAGCCTGCGCTGAACATTCCACAAACTTTTGAATTAGATTATCTGGATAGTTTTTATATCCAACTGCATTCGATGAACGAAGAAGCATTTGGAATAGAACGTTCGGCATTCTTTCACGAAGCGCTAATAATCGTTCCCATGGGTCTTCTTTTAAGAAGCGATACGCAACATCAAACGTCGCACCGCCCCACATTTCAGATGAGAATAAATTCGGCAACATTCTTGCTGTTGGTTCAGCAATTTGGTGTAAGTCTTTTGTACGAATACGTGTCGCAAGTAGAGATTGATGTGCATCACGGAATGTTGTATCCGTTAGTAATACACGTTTTTGCTCTTGCACCCATTTTACTAGTCCATCTGCTCCGCGTTCGTCTAAAATTTGTTTCGTTCCACTTTGAACAGGTTCATAATGTTTTACGTGTGGAATGCGAGCCTCTGAGAAAATTGGTTTCTCTTGCTTTCCTACTCCAGGGAAACCATTTACTGTCACCGTACCAACGTAGCTTAACATTTTCGTTCCACGGTCTTTACGTTTTGGAAATACGAAAAGTTCTGGTGATGCATCAATAAATGATGTATCATACTTCCCTGATAAAAAGTTTTTATGTTTAACTACATTCTCTAAGAATGGAATATTTGTTTTAATACCACGAATACGGAATTCTTTTAAGTTACGCTCCATTTTCGCAGCAGCTTGTTCAAATGTAAGTGCCCAAGTTGTTACTTTTACAAGTAATGAATCATAGTATGGTGTAATAACAGCTCCTTGGAAACTGTTCCCTGTATCTAGACGCACACCAAAACCTCCACCAGAACGATACGCCATAATTTTTCCTGTATCAGGCATAAAATTATTAAGCGGATCTTCTGTTGTTACACGAGATTGAATTGCATATCCATGCACAATAATATCTTCCTGTTTTGGAATGCTCACTTTTGAACTATGTAAAGAATGTCCATCAGCAATTAAAATTTGAGACTGAACAATATCAATTCCTGTAATCATTTCTGTAATTGTATGTTCTACTTGTACACGTGGGTTTACTTCAATGAAATAGAAATCATCACCTTTTACAAGGAATTCAACTGTACCCGCATTTAAGTAATTTACATTTTTCGTTAACTGAACTGCCGCTTCACAAATACGATCACGAAGATCATCAGAAAGCGATACACTTGGTGCAATTTCTACCACTTTTTGATGGCGACGTTGTACAGAGCAATCACGCTCATATAAATGCACAACATTTCCTTCTTCGTCCGCTAATATTTGAACTTCTATATGTTTAGGTTTTTCAACGAACTTTTCAACATAGACTTCGTCATTACCAAAAGCTGCTTTTGCTTCTGATTTTGCACGATCATAGGATTCTTTTAGTTCATCGCTGTTGCGCACAATACGCATACCGCGACCGCCACCACCAAGGGAAGCTTTAATAATAATCGGGTAATCATACTTCTTAGCAAACACTTCAACTTCTTCTACTGAATTAATAGGTCCATCGCTACCAGGAATAACTGGAATACCCGCTAACTGCGCTTGTGTTCTTGCCTTTACTTTATCTCCAAACATATCTAAATGTTTACTTTTTGGTCCGATAAAGATAATCCCTTCTTCTTCACAGCGTCTCGAAAATTGGATATTTTCTGACAAGAAACCATATCCAGGGTGAATAGCATCTACCTTATTGCTTTTTGCAATCTCAATAATGTTTTCAATATCTAGGTATGCATCAATTGGCTTTTTGCCTTCCCCTACTAAATAAGCTTCGTCTGCTTTATAGCGATGGTAAGAACCGCTATCCTCTTTTGAATAAATCGCAACTGTGCTTAATCCAAGTTCTGAACAAGATCGAAACACACGAATTGCAATTTCTCCACGGTTAGCTACTAATACTTTTTGAATACGTTGCAGCTTTGTCATGATTTTCCCCCTCTACTTTACTACCACTCTAGAGATTACATATTTTCACGTTCTAGTGAGCGTGAAGTTCTTCACTTTCTTTTATACATCATAATTAGAAAGCTTCACTTATTTTTATACATCATACCTTATTTTTCAACAAATGATAAGTTTTCTGATCAATTTGTTTCACAAAAATAGTATAGCATAACTCTCTATTTTCTGACACCCCTATTGTAAAACACATTTCATTAAATGTGTCATACTTTTATTTCGAATTACATTCAAAGTATAACGTATTAGAATGGTTAAATAAAAAAGCTTTGTGTCATCAAAACACAAAGCTTTTTTATTTAACAACAACAAGATGCCGTTCACCTTGTTGTTTCTTTTCATTCAATTGTTCTTGCTGCTTTTCTTGTCGTTTCACATAACTACCTAAGTTTAGTAATATTCCCATCGCAATTAAATTCGCTAATAGAGAACTACCTCCAGAACTGATAAACGGTAAAGGTACACCAGTCAGAGGTAACAATCCTGTAATACCACCAAGATTAACAAAAGTTTGTACACCTATCATACTTCCAATACCTATTGCTACTAAACTTCCAAATGGATTTTCACACTTTTGTGCAATTCGGAAAGAACGAATAACAATGAGAAGTAAGCAAGCTAAAATAATCGCTACACCGATAAAACCCAGTTCCTCTGATATAATTGTCATAATAAAGTCTGTATGCGGTTCGGGTAAATAGCCATATTTTTGTATACTATTTCCTAGTCCTCTACCATCCAGTCCACCTGAAGCAATTCCAATAAATGAATTGATAAGCTGAAAACCTTCCCCTTGTGGATCAGCAAATGGATCTATAAAGGTCGCGAATCTTGCTTTTTGAATGTTTGTTAGTCCATACTTTCCGATAAAAAATAAAAGCGGGCCCCAAATCAGAGATGTTAAAACGATACGCTTAAACCACAAATCTACACGAATCCCAGAACAAAGGAACATAATTCCCACCGTTCCTACAATTAATAACGCACTTCCTAAATCAGGTTGTTTATAGATTAAACACAACGTTATCAGTAAGAAAAGAACTGTTCCACCTGATCCATGCCAAACTGGTGTATCCGTATCTTGTCTTTTGGCAAAAAATCTCGCCAACACAATGATAACACCAACCTTAACAAATTCAACTGGCTGAATACCAAATACCCATGCTTGTGCATTATTAGCGGTTGTCCCGAGCCATAATACTAAAACTAGCAGTATAATACTTCCAACACATATCCCAACCGTAACAATTCTTTTTCTCCATACTTGAAATGGTATAAACATTACAAAACTTAATGAAATGCCACCCATAATGAGCGCTTGTAGTTGTTTACGAAAAAAGTAATTGCTTGGTAAATCTAGTTTAGCAAATTTTGTAATAGCTAAAATAGAGCTTGCACTGTATACCATTATAACTCCCAGTACACATAAAATAACAAGAGGAAGCAATAATGAATAATCCATTGACTTCCATACTTTTTTCATTCAATATCCTCTTTCTATTTTCATTTTAACTGTTGTATTCCATATGTAGTGGAATTCTTCCTGCTTTATTATACAAATTCATTTTTCGTACAAAAAAGCTCAAACTGGTCAGTTTGAGCCCCCTTATTTGAACCCGTTATTGTTGTTTGTTAGTAAAAGCTTCATGAAGTGCTGATAGCTCTCGTTCGAGCTCTCCTAAAATGTCTTTTCCTTGCTCTTCTGCAATAAGACCAAGACGAACCGCAAAATCAACCTCACGGGATAATCCAAACATTTGTGTGTCCAACACTTCTTCATATAATGGACATTGCGGCATCGTAAGGTGGTCCATTTGCACCTTAATAAGTCTTAAAATCTTCTCCGCATCTGCTTGTAGAAGGGCAAGTGCCTTTTCCTGATGATTTGCTAATGTCTCAGACGCCAAATTGATTCCCTCCGTTTCCGTCCTACTCTCCCTATCCTATCTATTAATATTAGCGATAGTTTTAATAAATTGCAATAGAAACATTTTTTGTGACAATCGTCTCTAGTGCTATTATACTGAAAAGTGGGAGTATAATACAAATGGGGGAACAACAATGAGTGAAATTTTATTTATAAACGGGAAAGTACGCTTTTCTATTACCATTGATCCAAGCGTTTGGATTTTTGATGATCGAAAAGTAGACTTAACAACTTATTTTACAGAAACAAGAGACGAACAGTCTGAATTAGAGACCTATCTGAAACATACTTCAGAGCATTGGGATCGAGAAATTCGTGATGGAGCAGCTTTCCCACCTATCAATAAAAGTGTGAAAAAGTTCAAAAAGGAACAAATGATTACAGGCACGTTCGGCATACCTCTTCAGCCATTTTTACAAAATGCCGAGATTACAAGTGGAGCAACGCACGTTGAAATTCACACAACACTTGATACGATAACAATTTCATTAGAAGCAGCCAAAACTGCTATTCTTGGTTTTTCAAAAGACGGAAAACCGTTAAGAGAAGATGGACCTGTTCACCTATACTTTGGTGATGGCTCCAATGCTAGCAATCCAATTCGAAATATCCGTAGATTTACAATTATCTAAAAAAGGAGTGGGCGAAAAGCCCACTCCTTTTTATCCCGCTATTCGCGTGCAGTAATATCCCTACCTCAAAATTCAGCAAAAACAAAGAAGTTAGGCGGGAGATAAACTGCCCGGAAAAGTCCGATTGGTGAAGACTAATAATCAGTGGGGGATGAAGCCCCCCCACTGATTAAAGTTTCACTTTATAATAAATCTGCTGCTAATTGTGCCAAGTTAGAACGTTCACCTTTTACAAACTTCACATGCCCGCTAATTTTTTGCTCTTTAAACTTTTCTACAACATATGTTAAACCATTATTATATTCATCCAAATACGGATGATCAATTTGTTGTGGATCTCCCATTAGCACAATCTTACTTTTTTCGCCAACTCGCGTTAATATTGTTTTCACTTCATGTTTCGTTAGATTTTGCGCCTCATCAATAATGATAAATTGATCTGGAATACTTCGTCCTCGTATATACGTAAGCGCTTCTACTTCAATGGATCCCATACCTGCTAAAATTGCATCTAATTCTCCAGGCTTTTTTGTATTAAATAAATACTCTAGATTATCAAAAATAGGTTGCATCCACGGTCTCAACTTTTCTTGTTTTTCTCCTGGTAAATATCCAATATCCTTTCCAACAGGAACGATAGGCCGGGCAACGAGAAGTTTTTTGTACAATCCTAAATCTTCTGTTTGCATAAGTCCTGCAGCTAGTGCAAGTAAAGTTTTACCAGTACCAGCCTTACCCGTTAATGTCACGAGCGGAATATCTTCACGAAGCAACAATTCTAGCCCCATAATTTGCTGTACATTTCGCGGACGAATACCCCAAACTTGCTCATTATGAAAAACAAGTTTTTTTACGTTTTTCCCTGAATGATCAACAATTCCTAGCGCAGAGCTCGAACCACCTAATGCATCTTTCATAACGATGAACTGATTTGGATAAAAAGGATGATTCGCAATTTCAGATAAAGGAAGCTCTCCTTTTTCATAAAAATAATTTAATGACTCTTTTGGTATGTAACCTTCCAAAAATCCTGTATATATATTTTCCACTTCAATTACACGGTCACTTAAATAATCTTCAGCTTGCAAATCAAGAGCATCCGCTTTTACTCTAACTAACACATCTTTACTTACTAAAATGACAGACTTTCCATTCTCTTTCGCCTGCTCTTCTAATGATAAATTTTTTGCAACTGCTAAAATTCGATTATCATTTGTTTTCTCAACAAAGATATCTTGTAATTGAACAAATGAACGGTGATTTAATTCAATACGAAATGTCCCTCCATTTTCCAGAGGAATACTTTCATGCAATTTTCCAAGTTCACGGAATTTATCTATTAATTTAGATACATATCGTGCATTTCTTCCAACCTCATCCATATAGCGCTTTTTCGAATCCACCTCTTCTAACACAACTGCTGGAATAACTACTTCATTCGTTTCAAAAGAAAAAATAGATAACGGATCCTGCAAAAGTACATTCGTATCTAACACATAAATTTTATCCAACCTGTTACCCCCTGACTCCACTTTTAAATTTGTAGAACAAGGGTTTCATCCATTATATGGACGAACCATTGTTATAATTATATGTACTGTATAAATGAGGTAGAATAGAAATTCATATAAAGCGAAACTTTTCTTCATTCCCAATAAGAATTAGCGCGGGATCAAGTAGAAGAAAAAGAATGAACCACGCATAGTGCTCACTCTTTTTTTCTCTACCATTCTTTCATCGCTGTTAAAACTTGATTATCTAGTTTTGCAGCAGCACGAGGATCGTATGTTTTTTCATATTTTGGTTCAATAGTAAGCTTTGCTCCATAAAACATCACATCACGTACTTCTTGAACAGATACTTCTACTAAAGTTAACTTGAGCGGGATTCCTTCCATTCGATCTGCTACAATCTTTGCTTCACCGCTAATGGAAAATACAGATTCATTTGCCATTACAGTTAATACAAGCGTTGCATGATGGCGTAAATTTTCCACAATACGAGAACGTTGATCAACTGCAAATCGAATCCTTGTCTCATTCATTGCATATACCCATGAAATAGCACTTACATTTGGAACAGCTTTTTCGTGATCAGTCGTTGCAATTGTAACAATGTGCTCCTCACGTAAAGATTGTACTAAAGAATTTGTTAATGTAGGCTCTACCACATTTGCCATATTTCCACCTCCAATTTTTCTTTATCTTTATGATAACGTATTTTTCGAATTGCGAAAATATTATTTTTTTCTCCTATAGTTCAAAAACATTGAACTTACATGATATACTAATATTGATAGAATTCGTATTGAGGTGACGAGATGAGAGTCAAATGTATTCTTTGTGATAAAAAAGAAGAGTTAGATGACGAAAACCCTATAGCCAAACGGCTTCGTAACCGTCCTATTCATACATATATGTGCATGGAATGTACAGAGCGTATCGCAGAACGCACAACGGAACGTCATGCAACTGGAAAATTTCACCTCTATCGTGATAAGACGGTAGAAGATGAGTGGTAAAATGTGAAATAAGCCCTTACTTATTCCGATAAGGGCTTATTTATATTTCTCTGGTTCCCGGTCCATTTGATCTAAAAAACAATCAATTAGTTCCAGTGGAAATCTTGTAGATTTCTTTTCACCTTCTTGTTCATATGTAACAAAATACATATCCTCTTTCTTTTCCACTGCCACATCTTTTACATGATGATCTTCATGTAACATATTGCGAAACAGTAAATATGTTTCTTGTGCAGCTTCATCATGTGGACGAGCTTCCGCAACAGTTTTAATCGTTAGCCAATTATATAATGCATCTTGTACAGACCGCATCAAATATTCCCCCTTTAGCTTACTTTTTGTTGCTTCGCTTGACGTAAACGTAATTTATAAATACCGAGCACAATAGCTGCAACAACAAGTCCTTCTCCTACTGGTAAAAAAACCGCAAAAAAAGTTAAAATAGTGCAACCAGCTGCTAATACTGTATAAATTATGACATTTTTTAATATGGATAGCTTTCTAGCAAACCCTAAATTATACACGATAGCACTTAATATGATCATTGTACCGTAAAGAAGCCACATACCCACTTCAGGATTCCCATCAACATTGCATAACTTTGCAAAAAATGACATTCTCTCTGCCACTACACTTCCCTCCTTTATCTAGCGCGAACGGACAATGCGTCCTCCATCTCAACACACAAAAGAATCAAAGAAGATAGATGGAAGATAACTGCTCATAAGAGCCTGATTCATTCCACTCACCATCAATGCCTACTTATGGAAGTTTCACTTTATATGTCGCCTACTATAAGAGTACCTTGCAAAAAAAGTGCTGTCTAGATAAAAGATTAAATTTTCGAAAAAATATAATTTCAAAAAAAGCTACCTTTTTATAAAAAGGCAGCTACACATTCTTTTATGCTTCTACAGATTTCTTTTTCTTAGCAGATCTTTCGCGCTCACTCTTATCAAGAATCTTTTTACGAAGACGGATTGATTCTGGTGTTACTTCACAGAATTCATCTTCGTTTAAGTATTCTAGTGATTCTTCTAATGTCATAAGACGTGGTTTTTTCATTGTTGCCGTTTGATCTTTTGTCGCAGAACGAATGTTCGTTTGTTGTTTCATTCTTACAACGTTAACTGTTAAATCGTTCTCACGTGTATGTTCTCCAACAATCATACCTGCATACACTTCTGTACCTGGTTCTACGAAAATAACACCACGATCTTCTACTTGACTAATACCGTATTGTGTTGCTTTTCCTGTTTCTAATGATACAAGAACACCTTGACGACGTCCGCCAACTTGGCCAGCGTGTGCTGGTTGATAGCTATCAAACGTATGGTTTAAGATACCATATCCACGTGTTAATGTTAAGAATTCTGTTGTATAACCGATTAAGCCACGTGCTGGAACCATAAACGTAAGACGGACTTGACCGTTTCCGTTATTCACCATATCAAGCATTTCACCTTTACGTGCGCCCATTGATTCCATAATAGAACCTGTATACTCTTCCGGTACGTCAATTTGTACACGTTCTACTGGCTCACATCTTACGCCGTCGATATCTTTAATAATTACTTCTGGTTTAGATACTTGTAATTCATATCCTTCACGGCGCATATTCTCGATTAAGATAGATAGATGTAATTCTCCACGTCCAGATACAATCCAAGCATCAGGAGATTCTGTATTATCTACACGTAAACTAACATCTGTTTGTAACTGGGAACGAAGACGTTCTTCAATTTTACGAGATGTAATATATTTTCCTTCACGACCTGCAAATGGGCTGTTATTTACAAGGAATGTCATTTGTAGTGTTGGCTCATCGATACGTAATAATGGAAGTGCATCTTGATGCTCAACTGGACATACAGTTTCACCAACGTTAATGTCTTCCATACCAGAAACAGCAACCAAGTCTCCAGCTTTTGCTTCTTCGATTTCTTGACGTTTTAATCCCATATACCCAAATAATTTTGTTACACGGAATTGTTTTACACTACCGTCAACTTTCATTAAAGCAACTTGTTGTCCTACTTTCATTGTACCGCGGAATATACGTCCAACTCCAATACGACCAACATAATCATTATAGTCAAGAAGCGCTACTTGGAATTGAAGTGGCTCTTCGCTATTATCGATTGGCGCTGGAATATGGTCAACGATTGTATCGAATAACGATTTCATATTTTCTTCTTGGTTTGCTGGATTTGAGTCCAAGCTTGCAGTTCCGTTCATTGCTGATGCAAATACAACAGGGAACTCTAATTGATCTTCGTTTGCACCAAGTTCAATGAATAAGTCGATTACTTCGTCAACTACTTCATCTGGGCGAGCAAAGTCACGGTCAATTTTGTTTACAACAACGATTGGAGTTAAGTTTTGCTCTAACGCTTTCTTTAAAACGAATCGTGTTTGTGGCATACAGCCTTCATATGCATCAACAACAAGTAAAACACCGTCAACCATTTTCATGATACGCTCTACTTCACCACCGAAGTCAGCGTGTCCTGGTGTATCTAAAATGTTAATTCTTTTATCTTCATAATGTATCGCTGTATTTTTCGCTAAAATCGTAATACCGCGTTCTCTTTCTAAATCATTTGAATCCATTGCACGTTCTTCTACGTGCTCATTTGCACGGAACGTCCCCGCTTGACGTAATAATTGGTCAACAAGTGTTGTTTTACCATGGTCAACGTGGGCGATAATTGCTATATTACGTAAATCTTGTCGTTTTTTCAACATTTCCAACTCCTAGTGTCTTTTTAATCCTTCTCTATTATAAGAGTGAAGGGGATACATGGCAATCAAAATAAAATCTAGAATGAAAATATAGTTGTATTCTTACTTTTGTGAAAGTAAAATGAAATTGGAGGGTGAAGATATGGAACACATTCAATATCGCTTTTTACTGACAGCCATTATCGGTGTTATTTTCTTGATTGGTATCGGAATCATGATTGCCGAAGATAGTCCAATCGGTATTATTATTTGCATCATTGGTACATTTGTTACTATCGGATATGGATTTATGACAAAACGCAAAATGCGAAAATCACAGTAACATCAAAAAGTAAGAAGCGATTTTATCAGCCTCTTACTTTTTTATTACTGTGATACATATTGTAATAACTCATCATATACTCCCGGCTTGGCAACCAATACGCTACTCTTTTCAACAATGGAAAGCGGGGTACCTGTAAATGTCGTTACTTTACCACCGACTTCCTCCACAATGATCATTCCCCCGCCAAAGTCCCAAGGAGACAATCTCGGCGTTACATAGGCGTCCAATCGTCCTGTTGCAACATATACCATTTCTAATGCTGCACAGCCATACGAGCGCGTTCCCCTTGCCGCCTTCACAAGCTGTGTCATTTTCTCCATATTCAGAAGTGGATTATCTGTAAGCCACGTTGCATTTAAGGCAATGATCCCATGATTTACTGTACCTTCCTCTAGAATAGGAATTAATATTCCGTTACAAAAGGCTCCTTCTCCCTTTACAGCATGATAAAGTTCATCATGTACTGGATCATATATGAGGCCAACTTTTCCGATACCATTCTCATATATACCAATTGAAATTGCAAAATTTCTTTTTTGATGCACAAAATTCATCGTGCCATCAATTGGATCAATTAACCAAACAACCCCATTTGAAGAAGTAATGTCATCTCCGTACCCTTCTTCTCCTAAAATATAATGGTTTGGAAATGTTTCTTTAATTTTCCCAATAAAAAACTGTTCTATTTCTCGATCCATATTTGTTACTAAGTCAGCGGCATTTGACTTTGCCTCCACAATAAGCGCTTGCTGCATGGATGCCATCAATCGTTCACCAGCTTCTCGAATCCACTGTTTTGCGTGTTTATCAATCTCTTTCCATACCTCTTGCATGTTTAAACACTCCGATCTGTACTGTTCACAGAAAAAACGAACCCTTTATAAGGTTCGCACCAACAAAAATTTTATACATATACTATTATTACGCTTCTAAACGGATCATTTCAAGTCTTAACACTTCTAATTTTTGCACACACTCTTCTTTCTTTAGATTATCATTTTCCATCATCGCATCATATAGCGTCGCTAATTCATAATCTAATTCTAATCTTAACACCGGAATTCTCTTTTCAGCATCTGTTCTCTTTAACGCATTAATCACCTGTCTCATTTTGTTTGCCTCCTCCCAATATTCGCCTGCCCTTGGACTAGAATTAACTCAATTTTCTGATTTTTTGTTTTATACTATATTATGTTGGATAAATCATCTATGCAACAAATTTATGTTTTTTTACTTAAATTTTTTTGAGCTCTTTTTTTATGAATAGTACAAGCTGTGCTAAAATGAAAACAAACTAGGAGTTGGAGGAACCGTCATGACATTACAAACATTTAAAGAAAATGACTTTGCAGTCTTCTCTGTCGATGGTCTTGAAGAACGAATGAACGCTATTAAAATGAATATCCATCCGAAATTAGATGCTCTAGGCGAGCGATTTTCTCATTTTTTATCCGAAAAAACTGGTGAATCTTTTTTCTACCATGTAGCGAAACATGCACGTCGTAAAGTCAATCCACCAAACGATACTTGGGTTGCTTTTTCAACAAATAAACGCGGATATAAAATGCTACCACATTTTCAAATTGGTCTATGGGGTACCCATGCTTTCATATACTTTGGATTAATCTATGAGTGTCCACAAAAAGTGGAAGCGGCTCATGCCTTCTTAGAACATTTAAATGATTTAAAAACAAATATACCAAATGATTTCGTTTGGTCCATTGACCATACTAAACCGGTTGTGAAACCACATAATACGCTCGAAACAGACGATTTACAAAAAATGATTGAACGCTTAGCTACTGTCAAAAAAGCAGAGCTATTAGTTGGTATTCACGTTTCCCCAGAAGAGTTTGCAACACTTACCAATGAACAATTTATTGCAAAAATCGAGGCAACGATGCAATCACTCCTTCCTTTATATATAATTTGTAATCGATAGTATAAAACGGACAATATTTATATTGTCCGTTTTGGTTGTTTATCCATTATAGCACTTTGGATTTTATTTTTCAAAATTTTTTTACATTTTAACGATTGCTTTTTCTTCTACTTGTTTTGCCTTTTGAATCGCTCGATATATCGAATAGCCACTTACCTCTTGAAACTCTTTATCAATTTTCTTCTCTTCTGCTTTCGCTGGTACAATTTCTTTAAAACGGCGGTATAGGCTCATCAGTTCTTCTCTCGCAATTCCTTTTTCATACACCTTTTCAATCGCTTCGTAAAATGTAACGATCGCGACCATTTCATCATTTGACCAATTATAATCAAGCGGATATTGATATTCCATGTTTACACCTCATTTATTTCCTGTTGTTTTATAGTTGCTCTACTTCATAAAGTGAGACTTTCATTCCCTATATTTGTAGCCACTTTGCATTATACACTATTTCTCTTTTTTTATGGAATTGCCTCCTTTATTAGTAGCTACTCACGAGCAATAGAATGCCTCTATCTTCTTTCATTTTTGTAAGTAGTACAACTGTAAACTTACTATCAATTATATGTATGATGAAAACCAATATTTTTTTCTATACATCTATGATTATTGGTGATATAATGCTTTTGTTTTATAGCAAATAAAGTGAAACTTCCATTTCCTAATTTTTCAACATAGATGGTGAGTAGAACGAATCAAGTTCTTATAGATGGTTATATATAATAGGAGATAACTTTCTTATTGAACAAGATAAACATAAAACAAACATTATAAATATCACGAAAAGAAGGGGTGTATAGATTGTCCCAATACGAAACACCATTGTTTACTGCTTTAGTAGAGCACAGCAAGCGAAATCCAATTCAGTTCCATATTCCAGGTCACAAAAAAGGTCAAGGCATGGATCCTACATTTCGCGAATTTATTGGGCATAACGCATTATCGATTGATTTAATTAATATTGCACCGCTCGATGATTTGCATCATCCAAAAGGTATGATTAAAGAAGCTCAAGATTTAGCTGCAGCCGCATTCGGTGCAGATCATACCTTTTTCTCCATACAAGGAACCAGCGGTGCAATTATGACAATGGTGATGAGTGTTTGTGGTCCTGGCGATAAAATTCTCGTACCACGTAACGTTCATAAATCTGTTATGTCAGCTATTATTTTTTCAGGTGCAAAACCGATTTTTATTCACCCTGAAATTGATCCGACACTCGGCATTTCACATGGGATTACAATTCAATCCGTAAAAAAAGCACTTGAAGAACATTCAGATGCAAAAGGATTGCTTGTTATCAATCCAACCTACTTTGGATTTGCTGCAGACCTGCAACAAATTGTAGAATTAGCTCATTCCTACGATATACCGGTATTAGTAGATGAAGCTCACGGTGTTCATATTCATTTTCATGATGAATTACCGATGTCAGCTATGCAAGCTGGTGCAGATATGGCAGCAACAAGCGTTCACAAATTAGGCGGTTCATTAACACAAAGTTCTATTTTAAATGTTAAAGAAGGTCTTGTGAATGTAAAACATGTACAATCCATTATTAGCATGCTTACAACCACATCAACTTCTTATATTTTGTTAGCTTCTCTAGACGTTGCAAGAAAACGCCTTGCGACTGAAGGGAAAAGTTTAATTACACAAACAATTCAGCTAGCAGAGCATGTCCGAAGCGCTGTAAACAGCATTGAACATCTTTACTGTCCTGGCAAAGAGATGTTAGGTACAGATGCAACTTTTAGCTATGACCCAACAAAACTAATTGTATCTGTAAAAGATTTAGGCATTACAGGCCATGAGGCAGAGTTATGGTTAAGGGAGCATTACAATATCGAAGTAGAGCTTTCAGACTTATATAACATTTTATGTCTCGTTACATTAGGGGATACAGAGAATGAAACTAATGTGCTCATCCATGCTTTAGAAGAGCTAGCAACTACATTTAAACATAGAGCTGACAAGGGCGTTCAGGTACAAGTTGAAATTCCAGAAATCCCTGTACTTGCTCTCTCTCCTCGAGATGCCTTTTATTCAGAAACAGAAGTCATTCCGTTTGAAGAGGCTGCTGGTCGTGTTATAGCTGATTTCGTTATGATTTATCCGCCAGGTATTCCAATCTTCACCCCTGGTGAAATTATTACGCAAGAAAACTTAGACTACATTCATAAAAACTTAGACGCCGGACTACCGGTACAAGGTCCTGAAGATATGACATTACAAACATTACGTGTCATTAAAGAATATAAGCCTATCAGTTGATAGGCTTTTTTTTCACCCTTTTTTCTTTTATTCATACGATACTAAAGAATGTAACGTATAGGTGGGGATACAATTATGATTGTGATTGGTCGCTCTATTGTACATCCTTATATCACGAGTGAAAATGAACCATTTTTTGCTGAAAAGCAACAAATTTTAGCCATAATGACCGGGAATCAAGAAGTATATTCATTTCGAACAGCTGATGAACTTAGTTTTGATATTAATCTACGAATCAACATTATTACATCCGCTTTAGAACTTTTTCAGAGTGGGCTCCAGTTTCGTACATTCCAAGAATCATATTGTAATCCTGAGTTTTGGGAGCGTACACCACTCGGAGGTTTTCAACTTCGTTCAAATGTAGCACCATCTGTTGCCATACGAGATATTTTTAAAAATGGGAAAAAGTATGGAACGGAATGTGCAACAGCAATGATCATTATTTTTTATAAAGCCCTTTTAGGGCTTTATAACGAAGAAACATTTAATCACTTATTCGCAAACCTTCTACTATATACATGGGATTATGACAAAGATTTAAAGCTTATAACAAAAACAGGTGGAGATATCGTTCCTGGCGACCTTGTCTACTTTAAAAATCCACAAGTAAAACCATCAGCGATTGAATGGCAAGGAGAGAATGCCATTTATTTAGGGAATTTCTTTTTTTACGGGCACGGTGTAGGAGTACAAACAGAAGATCAAATCATTTACTTATTAAACGAACGAAGAATCCCGTACGCCTTCATATCAGCATACTTAACAGATTTTATTACACGCATAGACAGTCGCTTCATGAGCCAATATGCTTCCCCTAACAAGCTACAAACAAAGCTGAGCTTTACTCCCATTCGAGATGATGCAATTGTTGCAACAATCGGTCATACAACTAGTATCTATTAAAAAAACGCCTGCAGTTGCAGGCGTTTTTTTTATATTATTAGGCTTTAGTATGCTCCTTGTGATCACATTCGCAATGAGATCCACATTTCCCGTAAAGCACTGTTGTTTTTTCATCTTCAAAGTGTGCGATTGTACCTTCACAAACTTGACATACGATAGTTCCCATCTTAAAATTCCCCCTAAGTTTATGGTCCCAAAAACTTTTATATTTACAAGCGTCCTTTATAATTACTGGGCTTTAGTATGCTCCTTGTGATCACATCCGCAAGATCCACATTTTCCGTAAAGTACTGTTACCTTTTCATCCTCAAAGTGTGCGATTGTGTCTTCACAAACTTGACATACGATAGTTCCCATCTTAAAATTCCCCCTAAGTTTATAATCCCAAAAACTTTTTTGTAACCGCTTTAACTTTCTGTCTTCATTTTAATATGTTATACTTTTTTCGTCAATAGTTTTTTAGTATGTCACATTAATTTATTTTCATTTTAATTAGTATGGGATAATGAAATAAAAAAACAGTCATATCTTATCTGTACGACTGCTTTCTATCTCTTATTCTTCATATTCGGCATGCAAAGAAGTAGGTGGCACTAAAAACTTAAAAAATTGCGCGAGATCATCCGCTTCTTCCTCTGATTGTAATTTAAAGACCTCTTGCAGATGTTGAACATTATCTACATCATCCTGTCCAAGGAGAGTCGCTCGGCCTGTTTGCATGCAAACAACAAGCGGTTTTCCAAAAAACATATTTGTATAAATCACCCCGAAATCATAACGGTTTTCATTTGTCATAAATCCAAGGAAACGAACTTTTACGTTTTCATGTTCATCATACAGTTTTTCAAACATTTACTTCCTCCTTTTTTCTTCTGAAAGTCGCCCATTGTATATATTAAACAAAAAAAAGAAATATCCCTTTTAAATTGTCAAAAAATTTACAACAATGCTAAAATAATAATATATATTACGTCAGGGGGAGAACGATTATGCAAGATGCATTTATTAAACTTGTACCTAAATCTAAACAACAATCTGTCTCATTAGAAGATGTGAAACAACTTTTTCATTACTATAAAACAATTACGTCTCAAACAGGTGTACAAGTAAACTTTTCCTACACTAACGCTGCCTTTCCATATGAAATACTTGATACGTCAGACACTACACTTCAACTAAAATCTGGTCATGATCGATATGATTCTATTTATGTGGGCGTTGGAACAGAAAATGAGCAAGCATTCGTTCAAATTTCGTTGCCTTCTACTGCAACATTTGGAGATAAAGGAAAAGCAAATGAGTTTTGTCGTTTTTTAGCAAAGAAATTAGAGGGGGAATTACAATTATTTAATGGAAGAACGATGTATTTTTACAAACGTTAATTCGTCAAAAAAGAAACGAAATTACGAAAAATAATATACTGTGTGTAAGTGTGAGAAACAATGCCTGTTTTCTTGAATACAGTACAACACACGCAATCACATATGCTAAATAAAAAAACACAAAAAAGAGCATCACTTTATAATGGAATTTATCACCGTTCGATAAAGATAATACAATTGAAAATCCACTCCATAAAAGGAAATGATAAAATATAACATGTATTATTTTCATGAAACCTTCTCCTTTGACATGCTCTATATTATTACAATATATGGGGTTTAAATGAAATCATTACATAATATAAAAAGATGCCCCGCTATTCTCAAGATGAGTCTAGTGAGGCGTTTTTTTATATGAAACATTCGCTTACAATATAACAAAGAAAACCGCCTCTTAGCATATAAGAGACGGTTTTTTTACTTAGCTTTATTATTTTACAATGTGAATTGGCATTCCAAGAGCAACTTCTGCTGCTTCCATTGTGATTTCACCTAATGTTGGGTGAGCGTGGATTGTTTGAGCGATATCTTCAGCTGTCATTCCAGCTTCGATAGCTAAACCAATCTCAGAGATAATATCAGAAGCACCTGCACCTGCAACTTGTGCACCTACAAGAAGACCATCTTCTTTACGAGTTACAAGTTGTACGAAACCATCTGTGCTATTTAAAGATAATGCACGGCCGTTAGCAGCGAATGGGAATTTAGAAACTGCTACTTCCATTCCAGCTTCTTGTGCTTGTTTCTTCGTATAACCAACAGATGCTAATTCTGGATCAGTGAAGCATACAGCTGGAATTCCGATATAATCGATTGCTGATGCATGACCGCTAATTGCTTCAACAGCTACTTTACCTTCGTAAGAAGCTTTGTGAGCTAATGGTGGTCCAGGAACGATATCACCGATTGCGTAGATGCTTGGTACGTTTGTACGACACTGCTCATCGATTTCGACGATGCCACGGTCAGTCATTTTAACACCAACTTGCTCAAGACCGATTTCTTGAGTATTTGGACGACGACCTACAGTTACTAATACATAGTCAGCTTCTACAGTTTGTACTTCGCCTTTTACTTCGAAGCTAACTGTTACGCCGTTTTCAGTTTCTTCAACGCCTTTAGCCATAGCTTTTGTATGAATTTTAACGTTTCCTTTTTTCTGAAGGGCACGTTTTACAACTGTGCTCATTGCTTTTTCGAAACCAGCTAAGATTTCGTCGCCAGCTTCTACTACAGTTACTTCTGTACCAAAGTTAGCGTATGCAGTTCCTAATTCCATACCGATGTAACCGCCGCCGATTACAACAAGTTTTTTAGGAATTTCAGGTAAGCTTAAAGCACCAGTAGAGTTGATAACGCGTTTAGAATATTTGAATCCAGGAATTTCGATTGGTGTAGAACCAGTTGCAAGAACAGCATTTTTAAACGTATATGTTTGTGCTGCATCTTCAGTCATTACACGTAATGTGTTTGCATCTACGAAGTAAGCTTCGCCGCGAATGATTTCAACTTTGTTACCTTTAAGAAGGCCTTCTACACCGCCAGTTAATTTCTTAACTACGCCGTTTTTCCATTCTTGAACTTTTGTAAAGTCAACTGTTACGTTCTCTGCAGTAATACCCATGTCATCAGAATGTTTTGCATTCTCATAACGATGACCTGCATTGATTAATGCTTTAGAAGGAATACATCCTACGTTTAAGCATACGCCACCAAGGTTAGCTTTTTCAATAATCGCTACCTTTTGACCTAATTGTGCTGCACGAATTGCTGCAACATATCCACCAGGACCTGCACCAACAACGACTGTATCTAATTCAATTGGGAAATCTCCTACTACCATTGTTATTACGCCTCCATTACTAATAATTGTGGGTCGTTTAATAAACGTTTAATTTGGTTTAATGCTTTTTGAGCAGTTGCACCGTCGATTAAACGATGGTCAAAGCTTAGAGATAATGCTAATACTGGAGCTGCAACGATTTCACCGTTTTTCACAACTGGTTTCTCAGCAATACGACCGATACCAAGGATTGCTACTTCTGGGTGGTTGATAACTGGAGTGAACCATTGTCCACCTGCAGAACCAATGTTTGTAATTGTGCAAGAAGCACCCTTCATTTCTGCTGGAGCTAAACGACCGTCACGAGCTTTTCCAGCAAGTTCATTGATTTCGTTAGAGATAGTGAAGATAGATTTACGATCTGTATCTTTTACAACTGGTACTAAAAGACCTTTGTCTGTATCAGCTGCGATACCGATGTTGAAGTAATGCTTGTGAACGATCTCTTGAGATGCATCATCTAAAGCAGTGTTCAACATTGGGAATTCACGTAATGCAGATGTTAAAGCTTTTACAACGTATGGAAGGTAAGTTAATTTAATACCTTTGTCAGCTGCAACTGCTTTGAACTTTTTACGATGAGCAACAAGTTCTGTTACATCTACTTCATCCATTAATGTTACGTGAGGAGCTGTATGTTTAGAGTTAACCATTGCTTTTGCAATTGCTTTACGGATACCGCTCATTTTCTCACGAGTTTCTGGATATTCACCAGCTGGGATTGGTTGTGCTTTTGGAGCTTCTTCTTTTGCTGCTGCTGGAGCTGCTGCTACTGGAGCTTCCGTTTGTGTTACTGCTGCTTGTCCACCGTTTGCAAATGCATCGATATCAGCTTTTACAACGCGACCGTTTTTACCAGTACCAGCTACTCTGTGAATATCTACGCCTTTTTCACGAGCATATTTACGAACAGATGGCATAGCAATTACGCGCTCGTTAACTACTTCTTCAGTTGCTGCTGGAGTAGCTGCCGCTGCTGGAGCTTCTTCTTTTGCTTCTTCAGCTTTTGGAGCTTCGTCGTGATCGTCACCTTTAAATTTAAGGTTTTCGTATCCAGGAGCGTCAAATTTAATAAGAACATCTCCTACTACTGCAACAGTGCCTTCTTCTACAAGTACTTCAAGTACTTTACCTTTAACTGGAGAAGGGATTTCTACAACTGCTTTATCATTTTGTACTTCAAGAAGTACATCATCTTCGTTTACTTCATCGCCTGGTTTAATAAACCATTTTACGATTTCACCTTCGTGGATACCTTCGCCGATATCTGGTAATTTAAATTCAAATGCCACGGATTTCGTCCCCCTGTGCAATTTATGCATTATTATTGAACAGTGCAAAAGAAATCAGCATGTGCTGATTTCTTTTGCACATGAAACTAAAATTAGAAGTTCATTACTTTGTTAACAGCTTCAACAATATCTTTATGGTTTGGTAACCATACGCCCTCAGCTTGAGAGAATGGGAATACTGTATCAGCAGCTGCAACACGTACAACTGGTGCTTCTAAGTTTAAGATTGCGCGGTCGTTAATTTCCGCTACAACGTTAGCTGCAATACCAGCTTGCTTTTGAGCTTCTTGAACTACAACTACGCGGCCTGTTTTTTCAACAGAAGCAATGATTGTTTCGATATCTAATGGTTGAACTGTACGTAAGTCAACAACCTCTAAAGAGATACCTTCTTTTTCAAGTTCTTCAGCAGCTTTTAATGCCGCATGTACCATTGCACCGTATGCGATAACAGATACATCTGTACCTTCGCGTTTCACATCAGCTTTTCCTAAGTCAACTGTGTATTCGCCTTCTGGTACTTCTTGACGGAATGAACGGTACAATTTCATATGCTCTAGGTAGATTACTGGATCGTTGTCACGAATCGCAGAGATTAAAAGACCTTTTGCATCGTATGGAGTAGATGGAATAACAACTTTTAGACCTGGTTGTTGTGCAACTAATCCTTCTAAGCTATCAGCGTGTAATTCTGGAGTATGAACGCCACCACCGAATGGAGAACGAACTGTAATTGGAGCAGTCCAACGTCCACCAGAACGGTAACGTAGACGAGCCATTTGACCAGAAATTGAATCCATTACTTCATATACGAAACCAAAGAATTGGATTTCCGGAACTGGACGGTAACCCTCAAGTGCAAGTCCAACAGCAAGACCGCCGATACCAGACTCTGCAAGTGGAGTATCCATTACACGGTCTTCACCGAATTCAGCTTGTAAACCTTCAGTAGCACGGAATACACCGCCGTTTACACCAACGTCTTCACCAAACACAAGTACGTTAGGGTCATTTTTCATTTCAACGCGTAAAGCATCAGTGATTGCTTGAATCATTGTCATTTGAGCCATGGCTTACTTCGACTCCTTTTCTTTGTAAATTTCATATTGTTCAGCTAAGTTGTAAGGCATTTCTTCGTACATGATTTCCATTAAATCAGTAACTTTTTGTTTTGGAGCTTGGTCAGCCTTAGCAATTGCTTGTTTGATATCTTCTTTTGCTTCTTCGATTACTTTTTCTTCTACTTCTTGAGACCATAGGCCTTTGTTTTCTAAGAATGCACGGAAACGTACGATTGGATCTTTTTGTTCCCATTCGTTTTCGATATCTTTTGTACGGTAACGAGTTGGATCATCGCCAGCCATTGTATGTGGACCGTAACGGAATGTTAAAGTCTCAATTAAGGTAGGACCTTCACCGTTTACTGCGCGCTCACGAGCAAAAGCAGTTGCTGCGTATACAGCTAATGGATCCATACCGTCTACTTGAATACCGTAGATACCTGCTGCAACTGCTTTTTGTGCTACAGTTTTTGCTGCAGATTGTTTTTCTACTGGAGTAGAGATTGCATAACGGTTGTTTTGAACAACGAAGATTGCTGGAGCTTTGAATGCACCTGCAAAGTTCATTCCTTCGTAGAAGTCACCTTGAGAAGCGCCACCGTCACCAGTGTAAGTAATTGCAACAGATTTTTTACCACGTAGTTTCATACCTAACGCAACACCAGCAGTTTGGATGATTTGCGCACCGATAATGATTTGTGGAGCAAGTGCATTTACATTTTCAGGCATTTGGTTACCCATGAAATGTCCACGAGAGAATAAGAATGCTTGGTATAATGGTAAACCATGCCATACTAATTGTGGAACATCACGATATCCTGGTAAGATGAAGTCTTCTGCTTCAAGTGCGAAATGACTCGCTAATTGAGAAGCCTCTTGTCCAGCTGTTGGTGCGTAGAAACCTAAACGTCCTTGACGGTTTAAAGAAATAGAACGTTGATCTAGTACGCGAGTATACACCATACGGCGCATTAATTCTTTTAATTGATCATCAGTTAATTCAGGCATTGCTGCTTCATTCACAACTTCGCCTTTTTCATTTAAAATTTGTAATGTTTCAAATTGAGCTGCGATAGCTTTCATTTGCTCATCAACATTAAATAGGGTCTTTTTTGTTTTAGTACCCATTCCGTTCACCTCTTCCTCTCTTGAACCATATTCTGAAACGCTTTCACTGGCACTTGGCTAGAAAAAAACGCAACGATGTAAACCGACGAGGATGCTTGTCGGTTGAGAATAATTTTGTGTACCTAACAATCTGTACTAATGCTTTTTCAAAAACATATTAATACAATCTTGATCACGTTTTTTAGTTTACAACTATTCTAATCACGATGTCAATTACTTTGGTTACGATTTTTTATGAATATCACTGAGGTTCCCACTACAAATACGTGTTTTTATTTTCACATCTGTATTAGTAGGCAATAACCTCCTGTTACATTATTCCCTATTCAGCCATATTTTGATCGTAGAATAATATGTAAACGGTTTAATTCTTTTTAGTTTTTCTCTCTTTATTATAAAAATATGCAACCACTTCTTCCTTTTTAGGCAAATGTCTACACATTTCCAATTCCCCCTCCATACATTATAGTAACCGCAGTGTTAGCGGAAAATGATGAAGGAGGTCATCTCATGTACGGACACACGTATTGTTATCCAACAACTTGCTCATACCCTACGTATGGCTATGGTGGTTGCGGCGGAGGATCTGGACGCGGCTTTGCCTTAATCGTTGTGTTGTTTATCCTTTTAATTATCGTTGGTGCTGCTTGCATTCGTTAACGTAAAACAAAACAACTATAAAAAGAAATAGGCGGCTTTGCCGTCTTTTCTTTTTCAATTCTTGAGAATCAGTAACTTTTTTACACTACAAATGGAATGATTGAAGAAGAAAGAATAAAGTGAAAGCTAATGATCAGTGGGGGTCTTCATCCCCCACTGATCATTAGCTTTCACCTAACTCCTTTGTTTCTTGCAGAACTTTGAAGTGGGGGGATTACCGCCCGTGAATAGCGGGATAAACCTGAAACAGGTCAACTATTCCGCATGAATAGACCGTTCACTTTATCATGACTTTTTTCATGTCCTTTGGTAGACTAAAGAGGAAAGGAGAGATTGCATATGCTTACAATGGATAATGTAATTCGCGAAGGAAATCCCATTTTACGAGCAGTGGCAGAAGAAGTACCTCTGCCAGCAAGCGAAGAAGATGTACATACACTACGAGAAATGATTGAATTTGTAATCAACAGTCAAAACCCTGAAATGGTTGAAAAATATAACTTACGTCCAGGAATTGGGATAGCTGCACCACAAATCGGCATTTCAAAAAAGATGATTGCTGTTCATGTTACAGATTCAAATGAAACATTATATAGCTACGCTTTATTTAACCCTAGAATTGTGAGTCACTCTGTTGAACGTACGTACTTATCAGGTGGTGAGGGCTGTCTATCCGTAGATCGTGAAGTGCCTGGCTATGTTCCCCGCTATACACGAATTACAGTTAAAGCGACAACAGTCGATGGTGAAGAAATAAAATTACGTTTAAAAGGGTTACCAGCAATTGTATTTCAACATGAAATCGATCATTTAAACGGTGTTATGTTCTATGATCATATTAATAAAGAAAACCCATTAGCAACTCCAGATGGTGCAAATCCACTCGAAAGATAAAAACTCCCACTTTAAGGTCTTACCGTCCATTAAAGTGAAATAAAAAAGGTAGAAGCTCCTGCTTCTACCTTTTTTATAACTAATAACAGAATAGTCCATTTCCCCCTGTGTGAAATGGTTACCATATCACTTTTATAATAAACGGGCCCATTGTAAGCCGTGAAGAATACCATCCTCATCAACATCTTTCGTGACATAATTAGCAAGCTTTTTCAATTCAGAATGCCCATTCCCCATTACGATGCCTGTTCCTACTGCTTCGATCATCTCTAAATCATTTAGACCATCTCCGAAAGCATATACTTGCTCACGCTTGAAACCTAATTTTTCAATAAATTTTTCAATCCCTTTTGCTTTGGAACCACCATTTGGGATAATATCCATAGAATACGCATGCCAGCGTATAAAATGAAAGTCCTGATAATCATGAATAAACTTCTCTTCTTCACCAGCTTGACAGAAAAGAAGCGTTTGATAAATATCCCGATTTTCATAAAAGTTTGGTTCATATACTGGGTGTTCAAATTGCAGACTTCCGAAGCTTTCTTTTACATAATCATGATATTCTACTGTCGCTTTCATATCCTCATGATCTAAGTAAACAAGAGGATATCCCTCTTGTTTTGCGAACGTCGTAAACGTACGTAACGTATCAGGGTGTAATGGGTTTTTATATACAACCTCATCTTCAAATACAACATATTGTCCATTGAAACTTACATAGTTATGAATATTTAGTTCCTTGCGAATATCTTCAAACATAAAAGGTGCACGGCCTGTTGCAATTGCTACATGCACTCCTTTCTCTTGCAATGCACGCACTGCTTCTTTTGTAGATTGCGGGATTTTTTTATCATGATCTAGTAATGTTCCATCAATATCAAAAAAGACGATTTTATCATTCATTTGCAAAATCCTTTCTAACACTTCTATGTACCTATCTGGATTATTTCTTTTCAAACACTAAAAAAAAGTATAACATATAAAACATCTGTGAAGAAAGCGGTCACTTTCTGACCTTATTTATGAAATATGCATATACTATCAAAAGAATACTGGTACCGGTTCGAATGAATTTTCTTTTCTAATATATCTCATACTATAACCATAAGCAGGAGCTTACTGCCTGTTTGAGCGGACTAAATAGTACACACGATATCACCTTACAAAAGCGAATGAAATGCATCGAGCCCATCCGAATAGCAAGCCCCTATTTATCTCCCATGATTTTTCAAAGCATGAAGATGAAGGGCTACAGCCCGTTAAAACGGGATAGATATGCATGTTTGAAATAAGGAAAGGAAGAAGCAATCATGCTGAAGAAGATGAAGAAAAAGTTAAAACAATATTTAAACGATTTAGTTCGTAAAAAGACAATCGCTTAAATCGTGCCCATTTCGGGCTTTTTCTTCATTCTCATTCGAAAAAACATGAAAATCATCACTGTTTGCTTTATAATAGGTAACAGATAATGCAAAACATAGAAAAAGAGAGGTTTTTCCAATGATTTTTAAAGTATTTTATCAACAAAAAATGAATGAAGTTCCTGTACGTGAAAATACAAAGGTACTATATTTAGAAGCTGAATCCGAAAAAGACGTTCGTACAAAATTACAAAAGTTCGCATATAATATCGAGTTTGTCCAATCTGTTACTGGCGCTCATCTTGAATACGAAAAACAAAATGCTGATTTAACATTAACGGAGATTGTATAATTTATGAAATTCCTAAAAAATGATCAAGCGGCTGTTTTCGCCCTTGGCGGACTGGGTGAAATCGGCAAAAATACATACGCTGTTCAATTTCAAGATGAAATTATTATAATTGATGCTGGAATTAAGTTTCCAGAAGACGAACTTCTAGGGATTGACTATGTTATCCCTGATTACACTTATTTTGTACGAAACGAAGATAAAATTAAAGGTCTATTCATTACACATGGTCACGAAGACCATATTGGTGGTATCCCTTATTTATTACGTCAAGTTAACATCCCGATTTACGGTGGGAAATTAGCAATTGGCTTACTAAAAAACAAATTAGAAGAACACGGATTACTTCGTAAAGCGAAACTTTACGAAATTCAAGAAGACGATGTAATTAAATTCAAAAAGACATCTGTTTCATTCTTCCGCACAACGCACAGTATTCCAGATTCGTACGGTGTTGTCGTAAAAACACCGCAAGGACAAATCGTTCATACAGGTGACTTTAAGTTTGACTTTACACCAGTTGGCGAACCAGCAGACTTAACGAAAATGGCGGAAATCGGTAAAGCCGGTGTTCTTTGTCTACTCTCTGATAGTACAAATAGTGAAGTACCAAACTTTACGATGTCTGAACGACGCGTTGGCGAAAGCATTCAAGATATTTTCCGCAAAGTTGAAGGTCGTATCATCTTCGCAACATTTGCGTCAAATATTCATCGTCTACAACAAGTTGTCGAAGCAGCTGTAGAAAATAATCGTAAAGTTGCCGTATTCGGTCGAAGCATGGAATCAGCAATTGAGATTGGTCAAAACCTTGGTTATATTCGTTGTCCAAAAGATACATTTGTGGAAGCGTCTCAACTGAATCGTATACCAGCAAATAAAATTGTTATTTTATGTACAGGTAGTCAAGGTGAACCAATGGCAGCACTTTCTCGCATCGCTAACGGTACACATCGCCAAATTCAAATCATTCCTGGTGATACAGTTGTATTCTCTTCTTCACCAATTCCAGGAAATACAGTCAGCGTAAGTCGCACAATTAATATGTTGTATCGTGCTGGTGCTGATGTCATCCATGGTAAGCTTTCAAATATTCATACAAGCGGACATGGCGGACAAGAAGAGCAGAAACTAATGCTACGTCTTATTAAACCTAAATACTTCATGCCAATTCACGGTGAATATCGTATGCAACGCATGCATTTAAAGCTGGCAAATGATTGTGGCATTCCTGAAGAAAATTGTTTTATTATGGACAATGGTGATGTTCTTGCCCTACGTGAAGATGAAGCAAATGTCGCTGGGAAAATTCCATCTGGTTCTGTTTATATTGATGGAAATGGTATCGGTGATATTGGTAATATCGTATTACGCGACCGTCGTATTCTTTCGGAAGAAGGACTCGTTATCGTGGTTGTAAGCATTGACATGAAAGAGTTTACGGTTGCAGCCGGACCTGACATTATCTCTCGTGGATTCGTTTATATGCGTGAGAGCAGCGATTTAATTAACGATGCACAATCATTAATTACAACTCATCTAGAAAAAGTAATGGAGCGAAAAACAACACAATGGTCTGAAATTAAAAATGAAATTACAGATACATTGGCACCATTCTTATACGAAAAAACGAAACGTCGTCCAATGATTTTACCAATCATTATGGAAATATAAGAAAAAGGACAATGCTCATGATGTTGAGCATTGTCCTTTTCTATATTAGGCTTCTTTATCCCGCTATTCGCGGGCAGTAATACCCCCTTCGAACAAGAAGCAAAGAAGTTAAGTACTGCCCGTAAAAGCCGATTGGTGAGGGCTAATAATCAGCGGAGAATGAAACCCCCACTGATTAAAGTTTTACTTTATCTCAAGAAGTGTTTAAAACGATCTACTTCATCATCATGACCAATTACGATTAAAATATCTCCGGATTGGATATTTTCTGTAGCACGAGGAGAAACAATTACTTCCTTCCCTCGTTTAATCGCTACAATGTTTAATCCAAACTTTGCACGAATATCTAATTCGATTAAAGAATGCCCATCAATCTTTTTATTTGCAATAATCTCCACAATACTATGTTCATCTGAAAGTTCTAAGTAATCTAATACGTTACTTGAAGCAATGTTATTTGCAATTCGTTTGCCCATATCCCTCTCAGGATGAACAATATGATCCGCCCCTATTTTAGTTAGCACTTTTTCATGATAATCATTTTGAGCTTTGACAGTAATATTCTTCACACCAAGTTCTTTTAAAATCAACGTCGTTAAAATACTCGCATTCAAATTATCACCAATTGCAACTACAACATGATCAAAGTTTCGAATTCCAAGACTTTTTAAAACCATTTCATCTGTTGAATCTGCAATGACTGCATGAGAAGCGATATTCGCAAATTCATTGATTTTATCTTCATCAAGATCAATTGCCATTACTTCCATACCTAATTGAGCCAATTCACGACAAATACTACCTCCAAAACGCCCAAGACCGATGACAGCAAATTCTTTCTCTTTCTCACTCACATGAATCCCTCCAATAACATCAAGTCCTATCTACTATCATTGTAGCATAGTTTATCCCGCTATTTGAGGGCAACAATACCCTCACCTCAAAGTTCTAGTTAGGTTGGGGATAAACTGCCTGTAAAAGCCCGATTCGTGAGGGCTAATGATTAGTGTGGGATGAAGAAACCCCTCACTGATCCAAGTTTCACTTTATATTTGCTACAAAGACTACCGATTCATACTTACTTTTGCTTTTGTATATAGAAATATTGTTGTAAATAAAAAGCAATGATACAAACAAGCATCCCAAAAATAAAGATGTTGCCGAACGAACTAAACGTTTGAAATACAAATAATAGTGTTTCTTGTCCAAAAAAGGCAAATAAGAGCTGTGTAAAAGCAAATAAGAGTGCCCATTTATAATGATGCTGATGAAATAAATAATGAGTTGCTCCCAAGAATGCACCAAAAGAAACTATAAAGATCCACCATATTTCCAAAAAGCTTTTCCAACCCACAAAATTATATCCGTTTACAACAAGCGCAATAATTGCAATGACCAGCATTGTCGGAACACTCCAGAATAGCGCTTGATTCCGAAAAAATTTAACTCCGTTTGTATCACCTTTTTCGCTTGCACAATACGTTAAAAAGGTTGTACTGATATACAGAACAGAAAAAATCGTTAACACAATGATTAGCCAAAAATGAAGCTGAAAATACTCATGTTCTATATTTGTAACAATAGCTGCTAACATACATGGCATAAGCATCCCTGTCCAGCCGTCAATTTTTCGCTCATTCCAAAATACAGCATTTCCAATCCGAATACCTAATAGCATAAAAATAATCGTACCGATTACAAATAAAGTTGTCTTATTTCCAACTAAGCTTGTGGAAAAAGCAATTAAACCAATAAATAAAAAAAGAACAAATCCATTCATAATTTCTAATACAGGGGATAAATAACCTTTCACCCACTTATATGTTTCTTCATACTCGCGTTTATTCGTTAGGCGATATGCATAAAAGCTTATCCCAAAATAAACCGCTGCAATAATAACATATGCATATAAAAAGAAACATAAAATTACACTGCCAATTTGCACCTTATTCCCCACCCTTTTTCTATGTATCACATTGATTTTACACATTTTCTATATAAAAAGTAAACCAAAACATATAGTGGAACTTACATTAGTGAGGTTATTTTCCTCATATGAATCGTTAATCTGACAAACAAGGCTACCTCCTAACTTTTCCTTCCTTCACACTCTCAAGAAAGACGATTACAGCACAAAAAGTAAGAGTATCTTTCTCAAAATAAAAACCTCCTAACAAAGAGGAGGTTTTTAACGAACTCTATAAAAGCCCCGCTTATGCCCATTCACTTTAAAGCGGGAAATTTTTTTACTTATTCATCTTCTTTTTTTGCTTCATCTAACACACGATTTACTCGTTTTGTTAGCATTTTCATGCCGCTTCCACCTGCTTGGAAATGACGAAGCATACCATTTTTATCAAATACATAATATGCTGGTACATATTCATTTTCAAATGCATTTGTAATCGCATGTTGATTATCCACTAAAATAGGCTGTATAATTTCGTGTTCTTTTGCGACTGCTTCTACTTGTTCTAGATCTAAATCTTCTTCTGAGCGTGGCATATGAACCGCCACAACATTTAATTCTTCTTTATATTCATCACGGAATTCATTAATACTTGGCATAGCCTCTTTACATAAGTGACAACTTACTGACCAAAAATGAATGAGTGTTGGCTTTTCACCAATTAGCGATTCTCGCACTACTTCTCCATTTAATATTGTTGTTGCACCGTCTAAAGAAGGCATTGGTTGACGTAATTTCATGATTTTCCCCCCTTACAGATGTAGAGAAAGGTCTAACAAAAATATTGTTAGACCTCCTGTTGTTTACATTAAGATTAAACGTTTAAAGTTGCTTCACCTGGTTTCCAGTTTGCTGGACAAAGTCCACCAGTTTGAAGAGCTTGAAGAACACGAATTACTTCATCAACTTCACGTCCGATGTTGTTGTGATGTACAACTTGGTACATTAATTCGCCTTCTGGGCTAATGATGAATAAACCGCGAAGTGCGATACCTTCTTCTTCAAGTAATACGCCGTAATCACGAGCTACTACATGGTTTGTATCAGCTGCTAATGGATATTTTAAATCACCTAAACCGTTTTTCGTACGGTCAGTATTAATCCAAGCTAAATGAGTGTGGATTGTATCAGTAGATACACCGATTACTTCTGCATCTAAATCTTCGAACTCATCGTAACGCTCAGAAAGTGCGATGATTTCTGTTGGACATACGAAAGTGAAGTCCATTGGATAGAAGAAAAGTACTGTCCACTTGTCTTGTTTCATAACTTCTTCAAGGCTTACTTTACCAAATTCTTTGTTTGGCATAACAGCGTCCATTTCAAAGCGTGGCGCTTGTTTTGCTACCATACGTTCTGCCATATGTATCAACCTCCGTAAATTTTTTTATCGTATATTGTCTACTCTTGTATTATATAAGAGAAATCAATTTTTAGTCAATGTTATTTGATAATTATTATAAAATAACTCGCTATCAACTTTTTCCTCCACCTACCATTATAAAGTATTGTTCTAGAATTACAAAAAAAATGCATTGTAAACAATAATTTTTCCTATGGAAAAGAGCAGGTATTATCCTCTGTTCCCTTTCCATTTTACATATTGATCTAAAAATGCAATTGTCTGTTCAATCGCTTCTTCGTTTGGTTGTAGTTTCGCATGATGTAAGCCATATTCAGAATCTACACCAAGCCAAAACATAAACCCTGGAATATCACGAAGCATGTATCCAAAGTCTTCTCCTGTCATCGCCTCAGTACATGTAATCAAGTTCATATCTGTTTGTTCCGCCGCAAATGACATAAATTCTCGCGTTAATACTTCATGATTATATACTTGATGGTACATCGCTCCGTAATCAATAAACGCTTCACATTGAAACGAAGCTTCAATTCCTTTAACAATCGCTTCAATACGACCTTTTACCCGTTTCATCGATTCAACTGATAATGTTCGAATCGTTCCTTCTAAGCGAGACTTTTCTGCAATAATATTTTGTACAGTTCCGCCCGTAATTTTACCAATTGTAATAACTCCACTATCCAACGGGTTCACATTACGACTAACAACGGATTGAAGCTGTGTGACAAGGTAACTTGCAGCAACAATCATATCATTCGCTGTATGCGGATATGCTGCGTGACCACCTTTTCCTTTCAAATCAATATATAATTCTGATGTATTTGCAAATAGCAATCCTTCTTTTGTTGCTATTGTTCCTACTGGATATTCGGGTGCAATATGAAGGCCCAAAATCATGTCAGGCTTCCATATCTTCAGCTCTTCACTTTCTAACATAGGTAGAGCGCCACCTGGCCCCTCTTCAGCCGGTTGAAAAATAAAGACAAGGTTATCATCTATCCTCTCCTTTACAGCAGCTGTTAAGAGTCCTAGACCGATTGTTGTATGCAAATCATGACCACACGCATGCATCATCCCTTCATGTATAGAAGAGAATTCATATCCTGTTTCCTCTGAAATCGGTAAGCCATCAATATCTGCACGATAACCGATTGTTTTCTCAGGATTTTTTCCATTTACTTTTACAATTACACCGGTTTTCCATGTTTTCACTTCGAGATATTCACTCGGAAGGGTATGGATATAACCTAAAATATATTGCTGCGTTTTCCATTCTTGAAACCCTAATTCCGGGATTTGATGCAACTCTCTACGCATTTTCACAAATTTACTGACTGTCATGTTTCCACCACCATTTACAAAAAAGCGTAAGAGCGAATTTGCCCTTACGCTTTCTGTTTTTATTTTTCTGGGTTTAATTGACGAAGCTCTTGTTTAATTTCTGTTTTTGCTTTTGTTTTTTCATCAATTTCTTTAATAACGCGTGCTGGTGTTCCTGCAACAACTGTGTATGGTGGCACGTCTTCTGTTACAACTGCACCCGCTGCAACAACTGCACCTTTACCTACTGTAACACCTTCTAAAACAACTACATTCGCACCAATTACAACATCATCTTCAACGATAACTGGTTTTGCAGAAGGTGGTTCGATAACACCTGCAAGGACAGCTCCAGCACCAACGTGACAGTTTTTACCTACTGTAGCACGTCCACCAAGTACCGCATTCATATCGATCATAGAACCTTCACCGATTACAGCACCAATGTTAATTGTTGCATTCATCATAATAACTGCATTGTCACCAATTTCAACATGGTCACGAATAATTGCACCTGGTTCAATACGTGCTGTAATACCTTTTAAGTCGAGCATTGGAATTGCAGAGTTACGACGATCATTTTCTACAACGTAATCTACAACGTGCTTTTTATTTTCTTCAAGAAGTGCCTTAATTTCAGACCATTCTCCAAATAATACACCTGATTTTTTATTTACAAAAGCTTGTACTGTTTCCGGGAATGTAACTTCTTTTAAATCCCCTTTTATGTATACCTTTACAGGAGTTTTCTTCTCACTTTTTTGAATAAACGAAATAATTTCGTTTGCATCCATCATTTTCATGCTTGTTGCCTCCTAAATCCATTTATAATGTTACTCTACCAAACGCAAGAGCTCCTCGCAAGACAATAATCTTATTTTTCGGCTTGAATTTCTTCGATAATTTCTAAAAATGCTTGCACTTGTTTTAGTTGCCTTGCTGATTCACTTGTCAATAACCACGTTTCGCGCGTCAATTGTACCGGTGTTTTATATGTCTTTTCTCTCACTTCTTTTAAAACAGTAGAAGGTAAAAGTGCATAACCAATCCCATTTAAAACAAGCTGCTTACATGTTTCAATTTGATCGACAACAATCGTTCGTTTTGGGGGATTAGAAAACAAACCATACCACCAATTTTGTATTTGTCCATAATATGTCGAATCACTTTTAAATTGAATGAATGGTTTATTTGTATCTTTTAACATAGAAATATCTTTAATCTCTGTATCCACTAAATATAGCTCATCTTCAAATAATTGCTGTTTATATCCTTTGTACTCTTGTGTCCCTCGCAAAATGGCTACATGGACATCCCCTTCATAAAAATGCTTTTGCACTTCACTACTCCAACCTGTAAATAGAGATATTTTTACGAATGGGTACTTTTGTACAAACCTCTTTAAAACAGGTGGTAACCAGTATTGACCAATAACAGAAGCGACAGCTAACTTTAAAGTACCGTATGTTTCCGTGTGAAATACCGCCAATTCACTCTTGATTGCTTCTTCCCTTTGCAGCATATCTTTCGCATAATTGGCTACTTTCTCTCCCTCAGGTGTAATTGTTAACCCTTTTTGCGAGCGAATAAAGAATTTCATTCCCCATTGTTTTTCCATTGATTGTAAGCGTTGACTTAACGCTGGCTGTGAAACAAACAGACGCTCCGCAGCTTTTCTCATATTGGATTCCTGTGCTAAAACAACCATCATTTGAAAATCATCAATTTGCAACTTTCTCCCTCTTTCCTCATCTCACATGTAACCATCTAACCTCAATATATATGTACTGTTCAAAAAAATGCGACATCTATGTTACCACTTTTAAGAACTCTTGATAAAGTGAAACTTTAATCAGTGGGGTGTTTTCCCCTTAACTGATCATTAGCCCGCAAATAGCGGGATAAATGGAATTTTTATTTACTTACAAATCCACTATAATTTTATCCATTACTGCTTTTTGCACCCTGTAAAGTGTCAAAGTCATTATGTGTTTTATTAAAACAAAGTTACATGATAAAAAAGCGACTTCACTTTTTCCCCTCGAAGTCGCTCACACTTCTTTAGCGATTATATTGTCGTACTTTTTTATTTAACAGTTTTAAAATCGCACGCCTTGTTAAAATGCCTTCAAAATACCCCTCATCGTTTTCCGCACAAATAAACGGATGATCAATTGTCATTTCTAGTGCTTTCGCAAATGAATCATCCAGTTGAAGACGCGGAATTTCATCCTTCATAACATGCTCGACTTTCATATCCTCCAGCTTTTCAAATTCAATGCGTTCTAATCCTAAAATCCCATCCAAAATCATCGCAGTGCTAACTAATCCATGTAACTTGTACATTGAATCCAAAACAGGAATCGCAGAATATCCAGACTTTACAAGAACAAGCAAAGCATGCTCTAAGCTATTTCCAATTTGAACATGTGCTACTTTTTCAGACGAAATTATTAAATCTTTTACAAGCACTTGTTGAAATTCTTCTTTTGGAATACTAATCATATTAAATCCCCCATTTTTATCCCTTTTTTCCTGCTTACATGGTTTCTGATATACATTTCATATTTTATCACTGCTTTTAATCCAAACCCGCTTTCAATCTGTTCCAATACGTCTAAAGGAGTAACAATCCATAAGAATCTTATTGTTTCGGCCAATCCTCTCCAGTATTGAAAGTTACACTTTATTTCCTACTTCTATTCACATCTTATGATAGCGTTTTCACTTTATTATTTTGTCTTCATTTTTTATATGAAAAAAATAACGATACTCAGTTATTTTACCATAGAAACAAAAAAAAAGACTACCTTTCTGGTAGCGCTTAGTACCCTTCATTTTTCAAACGATTAAATAATCTTGTCATTTGTTTATATTGGGAAATATCTACTCTTTTTAAACCCGTTTCAATATCCGTAATCTCAGCAGCAAGAATTTCACTAGCGTAATTTTGACCAAATAAAACGTCTAACAGTATATTTTGTTCTTCTTTTGTTAAACCAACTTCCCTTTTCATATGCCCCTCTCCTTATTCCCTTTTCCTTATTATTTATTATATAAAATATTTTCTTTATTTAATAGATGGAAAATTCAGTATTATTTTATTTCGTATAGCGATTTGCATAACTAAAAGCAGCATACGCATCTGGTTTAATTTTTGGCGTTAATCCCATCGCTCTCACCTTCATTGTCATATCCAAAATAAATTCTTTTGTTAATCCATCATTTCCGATATCTAAGTGAATTTCCATTACAAATCCAGCACCTTCATGACCATATGGATGTAGTAAATCCCATATCTGCCTTATATGATCTGGTGTAAACAAGCAAGCAATCTCTTGGCTAAACTGCGTTTCTAAATATATTTTTTCACGTAAAGTAGGTGGCTTTTTATGTATTGCTTTTTGTCGTAAACATCCCCACGCCCCTTTCCCAACACGATGAAGATGGATTGCTGTAATAAAGCGAGTATATTTTTGGTGCGCTTGTGAGTCTGTCCCGATAGATAGTCGATATAAATTGCGCGGATCTCTTTCAATAAAATTACAAATATGCGTAAAAACTCTTTCAAAATCCATATTCTGCTCGGATAGATTATAAAATCGGTGCTCTCCGTTCATACAGTCACGTCCCTTCAATTAGACAGACTTTTTGTATTCTCAATGTATGGGACAAAAGAGCAAATTATGACTTCATTATCCTTTATTCGTTTCTATATTTCGAATGTAATACTTGCATGATGGACATGTATAAATAACATTTTGGTTAGATTGAGCAGTTAATACATGTACAATTTCAGATGACGTATGACATTTCGGACAAACAACAATCGGTAATTTCTCCACTTTTCCACTTTCCTTTCTCCTTTTTATCTCGCTATTCGCGGGCAATAATACCCTCACTGATCAAAGTTTCACTTTCTACCAGTGTAGGAATAACAAAAAAATCTTATACATCTAATTCTCTAGCCTTTAAGTTGTAATTTTACTGCCTATAAAAAAAGAAGGTACCGCCCTAGCGGTACCTTCTTCGTATGTATCAAGAAATAATATCGTAAATCTCGATCGCAACCATGTCAATGTTATCAAATTGATACACTTGTGGTTTTTCACCTTGTTGATACACTTCCAACTCATACATATCACTTTTATCAAAATATTTTACGCTACATTTGCGTTCACCGTTCACTTCAAAATAGCGTTGTGCTACTTCACCGCTTTCAGCTTGTTCTTGTAGACTAACAAGACGAGTTAAAATTCCTTGGAGTAGAGACATGAAATCTCCCCTTTCTCTAATCTGCCTACCAATAGGTTTTACAGCTATACTCATTCTATCCGTCATAACAGAAAAAATGTTCCACACTCTAGGATAAAGGTTCTTGGCCAGAAACTCAACTAAAATTTGTCGAAAAAAGGTGTAAAACCCCGAAAGAAAATCTTTATCTTCCTTTATTCCGCATTAATAAGTAGTAAACCCCCACCTGAAGATTTAAACAAGTGTAAAAGATAGGTGGAGGATAAATCCGATGAATTGAACTTTATTGCAGTTTTTATAGCTGCAGAATATAATAAAAAGCAGAAATAGAGGAGGCTTTATGATGAAAAAAATAGAGGTTTATACACAGCCGGATTGTCCACCATGTGTAATTGTAAAAGAATTTTTAAAACATAATAACGTAACATTCGAAGAATTTGACGTAAAAAAAGACGCTGCCGCTCGCAACCGCCTTTTACATGATTATGACTCCTATTCAACACCCACTGTTGTCATTGATGGAGAAGTTGTTGCTGGTTTTCAAATTGAAAAGTTACAACAGCTATTAAACCTAGAATAGGAATAGGTGATTTTACACCTATTCCTATTCTTGCAATTCTTGTAATTTTTTCATTTCTGTCAAAAGTTGCTTATTTTCATGATAACCTGATAATTTCCACTTACCTGCCTCTTTTCGTAATATAATAATTTGATATTGCTCATTCTTCGCCCGTTCATATACGTATAAATTACCGTGTTCTTCGTCATATGCTAATTTTGTTTGAGAAGTAAAAGAAAAAGGAGCTTCTTTTGCAGGCAGTAAATATTCACCACTTTGTTTTACATCAAGGCTGTTTTCATCTGTAAAGACCTGAAGGAAATTATCTGTAAAATATGGTGATAGTGCATCAATCATTTTACTCATCGATAAATGTGTTCCACGAATTGAGAATTGTACTTCGTATCCTTTTTGAATTGTTGTAAATACTTCTTTTCGATCCACTTTTGTTTCTTCCTTACCAAGAACCGTTGTAACACTATATCCAACTAGAAAGGCAACACATAAAAATAGTACAAACCAAATTCCATATTTTTTCATTCTTTCACCTTCCTTTAAAAAGCTTGTCTTTGTAGTATTCATTGTAACAATGATTATGCAAAGACAGGGGATGTTTCGTTCGTAAAATCTTTACAATGATAGACAGCATTTTTGCCAGCTTTCTCACTATTACCAATTTATGATAAAAAAAACAAAAAAATGCACGAATTGCTTCGTGCATTAAAATAAAACATCTTCTTCGTATAAAAATTCATAAGACAAATCAATAAATAAGAAATGTTCATCATCAATCGGAAAGGAAAATGTTCGTACCATTTCTCCAGTTTCTATATCTGCATACAAATCAGAAAGCCTTGCTTTATTTTCAAAACGCATTTTCATTATATTTTCTAAAAAATAGGGACGCCAACTCCAATTTTTCATATAATACTCCGGCATTAAAACCCATTCACCATTTTGTTTCATGATATTTCCTGATTGCTGAAATCCATCTTCGTTACAAATAAAAATTCGAAAGCTATAATGTGATACTTGTTGACTAAAATTTAATAGCCAATTATTAAAATCATCAATTTTTTTGTGTTTAGATAGCACATTTCCCGCATGATCCCGCAATGTTTCTGTTAATTGATAAATTTTTTGAAGTTTTTTCTTTTCATGTTGAATAAATTGATGACATTCATTTCGAAGACGCTCTTTTAAAATGTCAGCTTCTATAAAATCAGGTAAAAACTCTTTTAAATAATTTCCTTGGTAATATCTTCCGCCATTTTTCCACGCATATTGCAACTGGTAAAAAGCATCAATTTCTTCATATAATAATGTTGCACCAATTCGTCTCGCTAAGAGCGATAATGAATATAAAATATCTTGGTACGATTGTAAAAGTGCGGTTTGCCTTAAATTCGTTAAATCAACCTTTAAGATGTCAGGTGCTAGTACGCTAATACGCTCAAGATTACTTGTACCTGTGCCGACTTTATTAATTGCAATTTGAATTCCATATGTACGGTAATATAAAAGTAAGTGATTAAATTGTTCTATATCTTCCTTACAATCATGCTCCGTTATTTCTAATACAATATGATGTAGGTTTAACCCTTTCTTTTCATACGTTAACAATAAATGAAGTAAACTTTCGTCTTCATCATTCATTAATATATTCGCATTGCGATGTATAAACAATAAAAACTTTTGATCTGTTTCTAAATATCGTTCCAACGCTTTTTCTACAATGACATTATCCGCCTCTAGTTGGAATTCACCTGGAATTGAATCGTCATGAAAAAAAGAAGACAGACTTTGTAAACCATCTTCTGTTTGGATACGCCCTACTACCTCATATCCAATTATTGTATGTTCATCAGCACTAAAAATAGCTTGATAGTAAGGAAGGACTTTATCCAAGTTACTCATTACATCCAATGCATCTACCACAATATTTCCCTCCTTTTACTTTTCAAAAATTATAACATGGTATGTATAGAAAAATAATAAAAAATCCCTTCAGTTCTCCTGAAGGGATTAGAGGGGTAAAATGCTAAGGGGAATTAGCAATTCTACTATGAAGAAAAAAGAGGTCTTAAATATACCTTACAAACCACCTCTTGTAAACACTTTTCTTTCACATGTCACAAATCCGTCACATTTTACGTAATCCCTTTAGAATGGATACTGATGTAAATGCTGTCCACCATCCATTGTCATACACGTACCATTTATATATGCCGCTTCATCGGAACATAAATAATAAGCTAAGCCAGCAATTTCTTCCGGTGTACCAAGACGACCAAGAGGAACACTTTGTAAAGTACGTTTTGCAGCCTCTTCTGAAGTCCACAATTTATCAGCACCGCCAGTTCGTTCAATTGGGCCAGGTGCAATCGCATTAACACGAATGCCATATTTACGTCCCCACTCAACGGCCAGCGTTTTTGTCATTGCTAGTACACCGGCTTTAGCAGCTGCAGAATGAATCACTCCAGGTCCTGCATCCCATGCATATGTCGCGACCATATTAATGATATTCCCTTTTATTCCCTTTTCGATCCAATACTTCCCTACTGCTTGGCTACAATAAAACGTTCCGTTCAATACAATATTAATAACGGAATTCCAGCCATTTATTGATAAGTCTTCGGCAGGACAAACAAAGTTACCTGCTGCATTATTTACTAAAATATCAATACGTCCAAACTTCTCATCAATCTGTTCAATCATCCGTTTGATATCTTCTATATTTCGAACATCCATTTGTACAGTTAACACTTGTCCTGGAAACTGCTCAATTTCTTTCCTTGCTTCATCTAGACTCTCTAGCGTACGTCCTGTAATAACAACAAACGCGCCTTCCTTTGCAAAACGAGCCGCCATTCCTTTTCCCATTCCACTTGAACCACCTGTAATTACCGCTACTTTTCCTTTCAAATTTTCCCCTCCCCAAAAATGAATACATATTCATTTTATCACTTTATTTAATAGAAATCTTTATATTTTTAAATTTTTCTGATATCTTTTAATAAAATGATACTATCAATATAAATTCTTCATCCTATTTATAGCACTTATACACTTGAAACTTTGCAATGGCATCTTAAAAATACAACAAAAACTAGCATTCGTAGCCATTCTCTTCATTCCCTATCATCACGAAAAGCTTACAGCCTTACATGCTATATATATCCATTTTGATTTTTCGACATATAAGCCGCGGCTATGGATAACAAAAGGTGACGTGCACTCGTTTTCTCTCTTTGTTTTTACTTGGCATGGAGCAGGAAAAGGATCTGACCGCTTCTATGCATGAACGGATGCTCTCTCCCACCTAAAAAGAAGGGTTTTATGTCGGTTTTTTAATTTGTATTTATATAGAAAAGTGAATACAAGGAGAGGAGAGCTGTAGTGACGCTATAAGAGTTTACTTCTCATTATATTTTTGCTCTTATAGTTTCTCTCATATGAATATGAATCGATTAACAAGAAGAAAATTTATAAAATCGGCTATACGTACATCCTTTTACACATGTGTAACAACTGGTTTAGGCTATTACTATGCGAAATATATAGAACCACGCCTTCTTTCTTTTACCCATCATTCCCTTCGTTCTCCACTCATTCCTAAAAACTTTCACGGCGTGAAAATCGTTCAATTTAGTGATTTACATTTAGGGTACTATTTTTCACTCCAACAGCTTTCTAAAATCGTTTCCAAAATAAATGAGACACAGCCGGATATTGTATTTTTCACTGGTGACTTAATCGATGATTATCAAACATATAGTGAAACGCCTTTTGTTTCTTCTATTTTACGAAACATTCGTGCTCCTCTTGGAAAATTTGCAATCTATGGAAACCATGATCACGGTGGATACGGAACAGAATACTATAGTCAAATTATGAGAGAAGCAGGTTTTGAAGTACTACAAAATGCCGAAAAACGTATTTACCTATTAGACGATAGTGAAATTTCTATTTTCGGAATTGACGATATGCTTCTTGGTAATCCAGAAATTGATGCGACATTACAACACGCACAAAAAGAAATGTATACAATCGTACTCGTACACGAGCCTGACATAGCGCCAAAAATTGCAAACTTCCCGGTAAATCTCCAACTTTCTGGACATAGTCATGGCGGACAAGTACAACTACCTTTCTTCGGAGCAATTGTTACACCAACGCTTGCAAAGCACTACATTGAAAGTTTTTATCACATTCAAGAAGCACATTCACTACTATTATATGTAAATCGTGGCCTTGGAACGACACGGGTTCCATTCCGTTTTATGGCTAGACCGGAAATTACGGTCTTTACTCTTCAGCACCCGTAACGTACAACTGCCTATTTTCTACTATATCCTTTCTTGTACTCGCTCATCCATCCCTTTTTCCCATATGATAACAATGAGTCCAATAAAGGAGGTTGTTACATGTACCCATATCTTCAGCCCTTTCCAGTTCGTTCAGTACCCATTGGTCCAGTAGGCGACTCACGCTTCTTACCATTTTTCGGTGTTCCATTTTTGGCAGGACTTGCTGGTGGTTTAATTGGCGGAGCATTGGCATTTGGTCCTAGGCCACCTTACTATCCGCCATACCCACCTTCGCCATATCCGCCTACACCGTATCCTTGTTATGGAAGTCCTTGCCAACAACCGTATTACTATTAATATAAAGTAAAACTTCTATTAGCCGGGGTTTACTGCCGTTAGATTGAGACAAACCAAAAACTATGAAAAAAGCCTCTTATGAATAAGAGGCTTTTTTCGTTTATTACTATAAAGAGATGTTCACCTTATCATTTTGAAATGGGGTTCCACTTCTCTTTCATACACCATCATACATTATTCTGCATCGGTATTTTGATAAGCCATTTGAAATAGTTTCACTTGGCTATCAATTTCTTGCGAACCATCACTTATTACATAATAATATTCCCCATCTTTACGTTGTTCACGCGTTTTTACGTTATCTTCCAAAATAAGCTGTAATATTGCTTTAATTCTAGCTTTCATTTCAACTCCCAAAATTGGGAATGAAATTTCCACGCGTTTTTCCATGTTCCGTGTCATCCAATCTGCAGAAGATAAGTAGACCTTTTCTTCTCCATTATGATGGAAATAATAAATGCGACTATGCTCTAAATAACGCCCAACGAGACTAATCACACGAATATTTTCACTTACATTTCCAACACCAGGACGTAAGCAGCATGTTCCCCTTACAATTAGTTCAACTTTCACCTCAGCTTGAGATGCCTCATACAACTTTTGAATGAGTGGTTTATCTGTTAAGGAATTCATCTTGGCAATAATATGTCCATTACCGTACTGTTTATGGTAACGCATCTCTTCATCAATTAATTCAATAAACTGATTCCGTATATCAAATGGAGCAACTGACAAATGATGAAAATGTGGCTTTGTCGTATAACCACTTAAATAATTAAAGAAGTTTGTTGCATCAATTCCGAACTCCTTTCGAAATGTAATATAGCCAAAGTCTGTGTATAATTTTGCAGTAGCATCATTATAATTTCCTGTACCTAAGTGGACAAATCGTTCAATCGCACCATGCTTCCGTCTCACGACAAGTGTAATTTTACTATGTGTTTTCAAATGGCTAACACCATAAATAACGTGACAACCAGCCTGCTCTAGTTCCTTTGCCCAGTGTACATTATTTTCTTCATCAAAACGAGCCTTCAATTCAACAAGAACCGTTACTTGCTTCCCTTTTTCTGCAGCAATCTTTAACGCTTGTATCACAGGGGAATCCCCGCTTACACGATACAACGTTTGTTTAATTGCCAATACGTTAGGATCATCCGCTGCATCACGCACGAAATCAACCACAGGCTGAAAAGATTCAAACGGATGATGCAGTAAAATATCATGTTCGATCGCCTTTTCAAATACGTCTTCCTCATCACCTAAATCTTGAGGTGGCTGTGGAATAAGAGCTGGATAAATGAGATGTCCATATATAGGAGCCAATTTTTTATATAGTGAAAACAAACATGTTAAATCTAATGGTCCGTCCATTAGATATACATCTTCATCTTTCACTTCTAATACTTCATATAGTAAAGATAAAACCCTCTCATCTACATGTTCTTTTCCAATTTCTAAACGAACAGCCGCTCCCCATTTACGTTTTTTTAACTCTTTTTCAATAACTTTTAATAAATCACGCGCACCCTCTTCGTGGATGGTTAGATCAGCATTACGTGTAATACGAAAACGAGTGACAGAAGATACCGCATATCCTGTAAATAATTTATGAGTAAAACTGCTAATTACATCTTCTAGCAAAATAAATTTTTGTTTTTGATCTTCACTCGGCAAGAAGATGAAACGTTCTAGTAATGATGGAACTTGAACAATTCCAAGTTTTGTTCTATTTTCTTCTTCCGCCTGTCTCTCATCATATAAAATGGTAGCCAAATTTAAACTTTTATTTAATAACATCGGAAACGGACGATATGCATCAATTGCAACAGGTGTTAGTACAGGGAAAATTTGTTCATCGAAGTACTCTTCAATAAATTCACGCTGTTCTTTCGTTAAATCATGAAACGTTAACGGCTCAATTCCTTCTGCTTCCAAAGCTGGCAGTACAGTATTTTTGAATGTATTATACTGAACCTTCATCAATTCATGTGCCTTCACAGCAATTTTATTAATCTGCTGTTTTGGTGTTAATCCAGCCTTATTTTCTGGTTGATTAAATCCCGCTTTTACTTGATCTTTCAAGCCTGCAACACGTACCATAAAAAATTCATCTAAATTCGAACTAAAGATACTGATGAACTTTAGTCTTTCTAATAGCGGATTATTTTCATCTTGCGCTTCTTGCAACACGCGTTCATTAAAAGCAAGCCAGCTTAATTCACGGTTATTGTAGTAAGCAGTATCATTTAAATTCACTAGATTCCCCTTGATCATTTCCATTTCCCTTCACACTTCCCCTTGAAACTTTTTCAATATAATTTAATTACATTTATTGTAGCAAATTCCAATTTACTAAAGTGTAAAATTTCTGTAAAGAAGTTCGTACTTCTTAACATTTCATTTCAAATACTAGTTCAATGTTCATCTTTAATGCTTTTTCAAGTTGTTTTTTCTGCTTTTCGGCTTGTACCTTTTCAGCTAAAGCCGATTGTTCGCACATAATGTAAAATACAAGTCCCTCCTTATTTCTTTTCACTTGAATCGCTTCGATAAGATCTCGATGTCTTACATTTAAAGCAGCAGAAAATTGTAAAATCGCCCCTAACAACCGAATCTTTCTCTGTTCATTTTTATCAAACCAACCTTCAAACGGATCCAAATGCTGCTTAAATAACATTTTTGACTTATAAGATGCGATAAGCGCCAATCTGATACGTTCTTTATGCATCATGCCATCAATTGTTTTATTCGCCAATAAATAGAATGTATGTAGACGGCTTGCTTCTGCATCTATGTATTTTCCAATATTAAATACTTTTGCAGCTTGATATAATATATCCCAATCTTTCTCTGTAAAAGAAACAACCTCGCACTCTTCAAGTTTTTTACAAATTAACGTTCCCTGCTTAATCAGTTGCACAACAAACCTCATATCCATTTCATATTCGTGAGATAATAAGTACAAACTCTCTTCAATTACATTTGGATAATAAGAAACACCTAAATTCTTCGTCAATTCCTCATAGAAAACACCTTCTCGTAACCCTCTCCGGCTCAATATAAATGAAGGTGCTTGTACGATAGTTGTTAATGTAGAAAACACCTCCACTGCCGGAATAATTGTATCTGCACGATCCTTCGCTAAACCATCTAACTTTTGTAATTCCGTAAAAGGAAGCGCTCTCAGTTCTTCTTGTACATCTTTAATGTCAGCTTCTTTCATTTTATATAAATGCAATCCGGCTATCGGATAAAAAATTAAATTTTGATGAATTTTCACCATGTTTCGTGCACTTCCACCAATCGCAATAAGGGGCAACTTTTTATCCTTTAGCCAAGGTAACGCTTGAAATTGATACAATACATATCTTCTCAACTCCTCTAATTCTTCCGTAGTTGGTGTCTCATGATGAATAAATTGTTGTTTTAAGGAAAGCGCTCCAAAAGGAAAACTATGATATTCTACAATTTCTCGGTTCCGAAAATACGTAACCTCTGTACTTCCACCCCCAATATCGACTGTAACACCTTCTGTAAAAGAGGTTGAATTCATCACCGCTAAGTAGCCATAACGTGCTTCTTCATATTCCGATAAAATTCGAAGGATAAAATCTGTTTTCCCTTCCACAAGCCTCTTAATTTCCTCTTGATTTTCTGCTTGTCGAATTGTCGCTGTCGCCACGCAAAGCACATTATGTAATCCATGAAACCTTGTACTTTCTTGAAATTGAAGTAATGTTTGAAGCAGTAACTCCATTCCTTCTTCTATTAGTACACCGTCTATTAAATAATTTCTTAAACGTGCAACTACCTTTGTATTTTCAATTTCTTTATAAAAGCCCCCGTTTTGTTTCTCATAAATAACTAATCGCATTGTATTTGAGCCGATGTCAATAATGGCATATTGCTGTTTCAATATATTTTTCATTGCTCTCACTCTTTCATTATTGAATTCCCAAAACCAGTCCTATCACTATTATACAAAATAGTTGTTTTTTGTAACAATATTACTTTAATATTGAAAATACATACAATCACTTTTTATATATAATAAAACTACTTTTATTTATGCTATAATAATGAAAACTAGAAAGGGGGTCACACTATGAAACCTTCACAACCACAGTCTCATCCATATAAACAGCAATCTATTGATCGATTGGCTCAATCTATTTTCGTTGTGAATCGGCATGCAAAATCCGCTACAAATCCTAAATATTTATACTGGTTAAAAAAGACCACTTTAGAACGTTTAATTATAGAAGAGAAAGCAATAAAAAAAGGGTTACACTTTTCCAAAAACCCTCGTTTTAGTCAGCAACAATCCGATGTTCTCGTTCGAGTAGGTGACTATTATTTTCATATTCCTCCGACAAAAGATGATTTTCGTACTCTCTCACATCTTGGTAGTCTCGACTCTTCTTATCGAAACCCCAAAACAACTCTATCTTTAGCCACAGCAAAAAAGACGCTTCAAGATTATATTGGTGCTGAGGCACTTAGACAAGAAAAAAAATTAAGTGAACCCATTCCATGGTATCGACGTACGTATACAAAAAAATAAAGCAGGTTAGCCATAATGGCTAAACCTGCTTTATTTTTTCTCTTCTTTTATTTTAATATTCGCTTGTTTATAAAATACTACTTTTTCTGCATTATACGATTTTGTATACTCATTGAATTTATCTTTTTCAGTATCAATGTCTTTATAAGATTGGTTTACTGTTTTTACTTTATCACTAATTGCTTTTAATTTCGCATCTTTATCTTGCAGCATTGTGTACAATTCTTTTTCTAGTTTTAATGATTTACTATAGACATCATACATTTTCTTAAATGAATCATGTCGTTTTTCATAGGCATTCTGCACTTTCTCTGCTTGTTGTTTCAACTTATTATCTTCGATTTTTTTTACGTGTTTATCAACTGATTTGATTTCTTCTTGCGCTTCATTCAACGCTTCTTTTTCTTTATCGATTACTTTTCCACGTTCTGCTGTATTCTTCAATGCCTGATCTAACTTTTCCTTGACAGCTTGATTATTGTCTTTACCTTCTTGTACAATTTGAGCGTATAGTTCTTGACCTTGTTTTTCTAAAGTCTCTAGTTTTTTTGCATCTTTAAACACCGGCTTTTCTTGCTTTGCAGCATTTTCAAATGCTACATATAATTCTTCTTCTGGTTTCGGTCCAAAGCAACCAGCTAATAAAGTCATAGATAAAGCAGTTACAAGTGCTATTTTTTTATATTTCAACGTCTATTCCTCCTACTTATATACGATCGTCATGCCAAAAATTTAAAGGAAAATGAGTGGATTCCTCATATACTTCAAACTCATATCCTTTTTTACGAAGATCATCAATAATTGTTTGTAATGCTTGCACAGTTTGTTTCTTCTCATGCATTAAAATAACTTCGCGTTCTTTTTGGGCACTCGAAACTACATTTTGTACGATACCATCCGGGTTCCCAGATAATTTCCAGTCCAATGAATCGACTGTCCAATCCCATTCTTTCATGCCCGCCGTTGCCATTTGATCACGCAATGCTTGATTCAGTCCTGGCATACTTCCATATGGACAGCGAACAAGCTTAGGCTGAATGCCGGTAACATCTTTCATTATGTTTTGTGCTTGTTTCATCTCTTCAACAAACTGTCCTTGTTTATAAAGTTTCGCATAATTATGTGTCATGCTATGAACACCAGGATAGTGCCCTTCCTTTACTAAACGCTTTACACTGTCTTTATGAGATGGAATGTTCCCGCCAATCATGAAAAATGTCCCCTTTATTTCATTTTTCTTTAAAATATCTAAAATTTCTTTTTGAAATTCACTCGGCCCATCATCAAAAGTTAAGTAGGCTACCTTGCGCACTTGTCCATTAAATTTCACCGGTGCTGTTTTATCCATTTTAACTTTCGTTTGCTCACTAGCAAACTGGATCGGATTTTCTTGATTTGCTACAGCTTTTGCAGGAGACGTAATGGATTGAAATATGAAAAACCCCGCTGCGATAGCGCAAATTGCAATAGCAATGATAACCAGCCGCTTGACCATCGATGAGCGCCGGTTCCTAACGTCTATCATTCTATCATTCCCTTTCCATCTGTCTATTAATCTTTTCTTGTTCATTTTACACAGTGCAAAGTCTAACTTGCAACAATTTACAAATATTCTTTTGTTTTCCTTAAAAGGAAAAGTGTAGAGATTGTTTACCTCTACACTTTTAAAATAAGAGATCATTGTGCAAAATGTACTGACACATCCAAACATAATTATATGATGATTGAATATATTTTAAAAGTCTTTTGTTACAAATAACAAAAAAATTGTAACAAAAGAGAAGAAACTGTTACAATTCCATAATTTTCACATCTCTATTTTTATACAGACGAGCCTGTGCTGTATGAAATAAATTTTCAAATGAATTTCCTTCTAAAGGATATGTCACAGCCCCAAACAAAATTGTGATATTCACAACACCATTCTGCAGTTCTTTTGTTACATTTGTTAGCAATCTATATAAATCCATTTTGATTTTTTGACATATAAGCCGCAGCTATGGATAACAAAAGGTGACCTGCACTCGTTTTCTCTCTTTGTTTTCACTATGTCTGGGCAGGAAAAGGATCTGACCACTTCTATGCATGAATGGATACTCTCTCCCACCTAAAAAGAAGGGTCTTATGTCGGTTTTTTAATTTGTATTTATATATCTATTAATATTGATTGTTCATATCCATTATCCACAGCCACAATCACATACTTATTGTCTTCCCAACGTGTAACGACATCACTTTTTCGAATCGTTTTCAATATGATATTCCCCACGTTTTGAAGCAATTGTTTTAACTTTTTATCTTGTATATTTCTATATAAATAATGTTTTTTTACAAAACAAAAAATGTACGCACCACTCCATACATTTTTTCTCAGGCTTGTATTCACTTTCTTTTCTATTTCATATGTATATTATATATACCTTATCGAAAGGAGACGAACATGATAAAAGGTGAAAACGTTTCAGACATTATTCGTTTTATTGCTGGTTTTCTCTTATCATTAAAATTATTATTTGAATCATTTGGGCTTACTTTCATTACAAATGACCAAATTGATGCGATTGTAAATGTCGCTTCTTTCTTATTCATTTTATACTTTGGATACAAAAATAACTATATAGGAAAAAAAGGCCTGGAACAAAAAGAGTTACTGAAAAAGCATAACCTTCATTGAAAAAGGAACCAGCATCGTGGTTCCTTTTTATTGTTTTATCAATATCGCATCTTTTGTTTGAAATGGACCATATACTAGGTCCTTATGCTTAAATGTATACGTAGCACGTAATGAAATGTTAGAAGGAATCGGTATACGAATTACTTTCAATTGACAAATTAATTGCACTTTTTCATTCGGTAGCAACGTATCAATTCGCCATCGCACAAGTTGAAATAAAGATTCTCCTATCCCTTTATTCTCTTGTAGTGTGCTAGGTACATATGCAAAGTGATCACGAATCATATGGCTGACGAGAATATGAGAAACCTCTTCATTACCTATATTTTCTACCTCAAGTTGAATACAGAGAATCTCATGTACATCATAAACAAGTTTATGTGAAAAGGATTTCTCTTTCAAACTGCGAACTTGCAATGTTACCTCTACATTTGGAGTAGAGCTTTCACTTGTAACCCCTTTAAAGTCACCACCCAGCCACAGAACAGGCTGTGAAAATAGAGGAAACTCTTCTTTCGTTATCATTTTCCAACTTTTCATGATAGAAATTCACCTCATTCCGGATGATATTACTCAACAAATTTATCCTGCTCTCATGGGCAGTAAGATACTTTCCCCAAAACAGTTCACTTTAGACTTCCTCTTATCTTCTTTCGACGAAAATATACACTTTCACCTTTTTCACCTTTCTTTTATATCTTATTCGACAATTCAATAAAAAAACCATTCTAAAAAGCTGTACAATACTGTACAGCTTTTTAGAATAAAGTACAATGTCCCATTCCCTATGCCTATTATATAAATCCATTTTGATTTTTCGACATATAAGCCGCGGCTATGGATAACATAAGGTGACCTGCACTCGTTTTCTCTCTTTGTTTTCACTTGGCACGGGGCAGGAAAAGGATCTGACCGCTTCTATGCATGAATGGATGCTCTCTCCCACCTAAAAAGAAGGGTTTTATGTCGGTTTTTTAATTTGTATTTATATAGAAAGTGTCATTCTTATATTATGAATCATTTTTCATAATATGTTTTATATACCAATCTATTCCCCACTAATTCCCATACTATTCATTAATTATCTTCTTCTTAGATCTATAAAATAAAGAGAATTTTGCCAGAAGAAAAAATTTGCCTTTTAGTCAAATTTGACTATAATATGAATTGTGCTTTCTGTTCTTTATTACATTGAAACTACCATCTCAATTTTATCCCTCTCTAACGAGCAGTAAACTCCTCACTTCAAAATTCAGAAAAAACAAAGAGGTTAGATGGGAGACAACTGCCCGTAAAAGTTCGATTGGTGATAGAAATGCGAACAGCCTAGGTAGAATCACGCCCGTACATAAGAACCTAATTGATTGTGAACGACTCCTTATGAGGAAAATAATGTCTCATTAAGGAAAATTTAATCTTACTATAAAAGGAGGGATATGTTTGGAGGAGCAAACATATCAAAACAAAGCAAGTAAAACGAAATTTGTTGTCGCCGGATTGTTACTTGGTATTTTAATGGCAGCAATGGATAATACAATCGTTGCATCGGCCATGGCGACAATTGTTGGAGACCTAGGGGGATTTGATAAATTCGTTTGGGTTACTTCAGCTTATATGGTAGCAACAATGGCAGGAATGCCGATTTTCGGAAAACTATCTGATATGTATGGACGTAAACGGTTTTACATCGGCGGATTACTTCTCTTCTTACTCGGTTCAGTACTTTGCGGCACAGCATCTAGTATTGAACAGTTAAGCATTTACAGAGCGATTCAAGGAATTGGTGGCGGTGCTCTTATGCCAATTGCTTTCACCATTATGTATGATATATTCCCACCGGAAAAACGCGGTAAAATGACAGGACTGTTCGGAGCTGTTTTTGGAACATCAAGTGTATTCGGTCCGTTATTAGGCGCATATATTACAGATTATATAAGCTGGCACTGGGTTTTTTATATCAATATTCCATTAGGGCTCATTTCTTTCTTTTTCATCTCGAAGTATTATAAAGAATCCCTACAATATAGAAAACAAAAAATTGACTGGGCTGGTGCTATCACACTTGTGGTAAGTATTATTTGCTTAATGTTTGCTCTAGAACTTGGCGGCAAACAATACGCATGGAATTCCAATATGATTCTTGGCTTATTTGCTACATTTGTTACTATGCTTATTATCTTCTTCTTCGTAGAACGAAAAGCAACAGAACCAATTATTTCTTTCCACTTATTTAAAAAGCCTTTATTTGCAGCAAGTCAAGGTGTTGCGTTTTTCTACGGGGCAACTTTTATTATTTGCACAGTTTACATTCCTATCTTTGTGCAAGGTGTTCTCGGTGGATCCGCAGCAAGTGCAGGATTAATTTTAACGCCAATGATGGTAGGATCTGTAATTGGAAGCCAAGCAGGCGGACAACTTGCAACACGCACAAGTTACCGTAATATTATGATTGTATCTGGTATCCTCTTTGTACTTGGCATCTATTTACTTGGCACATTAACGATGGAAACACCACGTACACTCGTAACAATCTTTATGATTCTTGCGGGGCTCGGAGTTGGCTTCTCTTTCTCTGTTTTAAGTATGTCTTCCATTCATAATTTAGAAATGCGCGATCGTGGTTCTGCTACATCAACAAACTCGTTCTTCCGTTCTCTCGGAATGACTCTCGGCGTTACTATTTTTGGTACAATACAAAATCACATTTTTACTGATAAGTTAAAAGCAGTTTTTCCTCCAGAGTTAGCTAAGATGGCACCTAAAGATGGAGACACAAGCTTTTTATTATCACCAAATGCTGCCGAAAAAATCCCACCACAAATATTAGATGGGATTAAACAAGCTTTGGCAACATCCATTGCTGATACGTTTTTCTGGGCTCTTATTCCTGCTATCTTAAGTATTATCTGTATCATATTAATGGGAAAAGAACGTCTCGTAATTGGAACAAGTAAAAAACAAAAACAAGTAAGTTAATAGTAGTAAAAGGAAACGGTATACCTCTTTATCGAAAGAGGTATACCGTTTATAATATGTATAAAGTTTATTTTAGGAGTTGAGACAGCATGAGCATGAAACTAGTCATTCTCGGCTTATTACTCGAAGGAGACAAACATCCATACGAAGTACAGCATACAATGAAAGAACGACAAATGGATTGTTATATTAAATGTGCAAAAGGTTCTCTCTATTACGCTTTTGAACAATTAGAAAAACAAGGTGCGATTGCGATTACAAATGTGGTACGAGATACAAACCGACCAGATAAAACTATTTTCCATATTACCGATATCGGCAAAGACCTTTTTCATACTCTTTTATTAAAGCAATTTGAGGCCAAAAATCAAATATACAAACCAATTTATTCAGCTCTTTCTTTTGCTCATTTTGGTGATGAAGAAGCAATTATTCCTATTTTAGAGAAAAAGAGAAATGACACACTTCAATATTTACATACGATGAAAATGATATACGAACGCAGTAAAACAAACATCCCACGGGCACAGCTATATATTTTAGCAAGTGTTATAGAACACATCTCTGTTGAATTACGTTGGTTAAATGAACTACATAAAGATGCAAGCGCTGGACGTCTTTCCGAAATCGGCACAGACATAAAGTGAAGGCTCTAACGAGCAGTCACCTCCCACCTAACCTCTTTGTCCTATATGAATTTGCGGGGGCTTTACCGCCCGATTGGTTGCGTTTCTATCAATAGGAGTATTCATCTCCTGCTGATAAACCCTCAACCAATCGGGCTCTTATATTTTCCATTTCCCCTCTTCTCTCATTTTAAACTATATATATCCATTTTGATTTTTGGGCATATGGCCGCGGCTATGGATAACAAAAGGTGACCTGCGCTCGTTTTCTCTCTTTGTTTTCACTATGTCTGGGCAGGAAAAGGATCTGACCGCTTCTATGCATGACCGGATGCTCTCTCCCACCTAAAAAGAAGGGGTTTATGTCGGTTTTTTAATTTGTATTTATATAAGATATGACTGACCAGTGAATGACCCCTCCTTAACACTCTTACGAGTTGTTTGAAGAAGGGGCTTCCTGTTTCATAGAGCGTTGCTGCTTGGGGGTAACCCAAGCAGTCTTACATACTCTCCACAGACGTCGTTTATACTGTTTGGACACAACCTTGCCCTACAGTTTCAGTCGTTCTCACAAGTAATTGTTCTAACCCTTTTCGCAAAATATTTAGACTCGCATTATGATCCCTGTCTAATAGCGTTCCACACTTTGCACAAATATGTGTCCGAATAGAAAGCGATTTTTTTACACGATTTCCACAGCCAGAACAATCTTGCGATGTGTAAGCTGGGTCTACTTTCACAAGCAGACCTCCAAACTTCTCGCACTTATACAGAAGCATACTGCGAAAAGCACCCCACCCCGCATCAGAAATCGACTTCGATATCTTTCGATTCCGAACCATGTTTCGGATATTGAGATTTTCCATACAAATCACCGAATATTCTTGGGTAAGGTAATAACTTAATTTGTGTAAAAAATCTTTTCTTTGGTTTGCTACCTTTTCGTGAAGGTGTCGAACCCGTTCTACTTGTTTATTATAGTTCGCAGAGCCTTTCTTTTTCTTCGAAAGATTACGCTGTGCTTTCTTAAGTCGCTTTTCTTTTCGGCAGAGAAATCTTGGATTTTCAAATGCCGTTCCATTTGAAAGAACAGCATATTTGTTTAACCCCACATCTATACCAATTGAATTTTCCATAGCAATAGAAGAAGGTACAGCTTGTCTTTCGACACTAAAAATAGCGTACCATCTCTTGGATTGGCGTTTGATAATCAGTTGTTTGATGGTTCCTTCTATCGGACGATGAAGAAGAATATCAATTTCTCCTAGTCTTTTGTTATATAACTTTCCATTTTCAGAAAAAGACATTGCGAAACGGTGTTTCCTATTCGGTTTGAATCCAAATTGAGTGAAGGTGAGGCTATTATATTCTTTATACTTTTTCAATTTTGGATAGTTGGAATCCCCACGAAAAAAGCCATCATATGCCTTTTTCAGTCGTAAAAATACTTCTTGTAAGGGCTGTGATGGCACTTCTTTTAGAAACGGATAAGCCTTCTCCTCCCTACCATCTGGGCTATGCCCTGCACGTGCTTGAGGAAGGGGACTTCTGTTGGATTACTGTTAAAACGCAATAAAAAACAATCGATACTATTTTTCTTCCAATCTGTTATAGAAAAGCAAAACGATTTACACAGTAAAAAAATAGTTTCCATCCCTCTAAAAAACGTTGATAAAATTCAGAATATTCTCAATAATAAAGATTAAAAATTTACGAATATTCTTATTTCAAAACAGTGGACAAAATTCAAAAAATTATGTTAGAATTTGTTTCAATATCATATTCACTTGTTAAATTCCTTTCAAAAAGGAAAATAGGTACACGAAATTTTTTATTTCGTGTTTAAAAGGGAAGTTTGGTGAAAATCCAACGCGGTCCCGCCACTGTAAGTGCAGAGAGCTCTTTCCTATACCACTGTGAAAACGGGAAGGTGAAAGAACTCGTATGAAGCATCAGCCAGGAGACCTGCCTATTTTAACAACACTGATAGACTCACGGATGATGAGGAGGTGTTTTTAACGGAAATGGAGTATTTTCTGCTCCTATATACTTTTCGTTAAAAGCATTTCCGAGTAAACGGAAATGCTTACTTTCAATTAGGGAGGAAATTTAAATGGGAATTCAAACGAGTAACTTGGGGTATCCACGCATTGGATTACACCGCGAATGGAAAAAAACATTGGAAGCTTTTTGGGCAAACAAAATTAATGAAGAACAATTTTTAACGAACACGAAAGAAATTCGTCTTCAACATGTAAAAACACAGCAAGAAAAAGGCATTGATTTAATTCCAATTGGTGATTTTACATACTATGATCATGTACTGGATACAGCTTATATGCTCGGCTTTATCCCATCCCGTTTTTCTGAGTTTACGTCTTATCTTGATGTATATTTTGCGATGGCACGTGGATCTAAAGATCACGTCGCTTCTGAAATGACAAAATGGTTTAATACAAACTATCATTATATTGTTCCTGAATATGAAGAAGGATTAAAGATTTCTTTAAAAGATAACCGTCCTCTTCGTTTATATGAAGAAGCAAAACAAGAACTAGGAGTAGATGGGAAACCAGTAATATTAGGACCCTATACATTCTTAAAATTAGCAAAAGGTTATAAACAAGATCAATTTTCAACAATTCTACAACAACTGGTTGCACCTTATGTACAGCTATTAACTGAATTACATGATGCTGGTGCACGCTTCGTACAAATTGACGAACCAATTTTTGCATCTTTAACAAAAGAAGAAATCGCACAAGCGAAAGAACTTTATGAAACAATTCATAAAGAAGTACCGAATGTATCTCTTATTCTACAAACTTATTTCGATAGTGTAGAAGAAAACTATGAAGAGATTATTACATTCCCTGTATCCGGCATTGGATTGGACTTTGTTCACGGTAAAGAAGGAAATGTAAAAGCAATTGTAGAACACGGATTCCCATCCGATAAAATTTTAGCTGTAGGTTGTATAGATGGCCGTAACATTTGGAGAGCAGATCTTGATGATGTTCTTTCTTTATTCGAGACATTAAAAGAGCATGTTACGCCAAAAGATTGGATTGCTCAGCCTTCTTGTAGCTTATTACATACTCCGATTGACAAGACAGAAGAAACGCACCTGTCAAAAGAATTATATGATGCACTTGCATTTGCAAACCAAAAATTAGAAGAGCTTACTATTTTAAAACAAGCACTTGTACATGGTGTAGAAAGCATAAGTACAGAACTTACAGCTTATCGAATTGCTCATGAAGCAATTCGTTCTTCAGCTGCACGTAATCGTGAAGATGTGAAAGCATCACGAGCAGCGCTTCAGGAAGCAGACTTCTCTCGGCCTCTTCCATTTGAAGAACGCTATGCTGTGCAACAAACTGCATTACAATTACCATTGTTACCAACAACAACAATCGGTAGTTTCCCACAAACTACTGAAGTTCGTCAAACACGTAAACAATGGCGTAATGGTGATATTACAAATGAACAATACGAACAATTTATTGAAAAAGAAACAGAAAAATGGATTCGGTATCAAGAAGAAATCGGTCTTGATGTGCTCGTTCATGGAGAATTCGAACGAACTGATATGGTGGAATACTTCGGAGAAAGACTTGCTGGTTTCTCTTTCACAAAAAATGGTTGGGTACAATCATACGGTTCTCGTTGTGTAAAACCACCTGTTATTTATGGTGACGTTGCTTTTATTAACGGAATGACAATTAAAGAAACTGCATTTGCACAAAGCCTTACAAATAAAGTTGTAAAAGGTATGCTAACAGGACCTGTAACGATTCTAAACTGGTCATTCGTTCGAAATGATATTTCCCGAAAAGAAGTTTCCTACCAAATCGCATTAGCACTTCGTCATGAAATTAAATTACTTGAATCTTCAGGTATCCGTGTTATTCAGGTCGATGAGCCAGCGCTTCGCGAAGGAATGCCACTAAAAGAAAAAGATTGGGAAGCATATATCACATGGGCTGTTCAATCATTCCTTTTAGCAACTTCTTCTGTAGCAAATGAAACACAAATTCATACACATATGTGTTACAGTAACTTCGAAGATATCGTAGATGCGATTCGTGCATTAGATGCCGACGTTATTTCTATTGAAACATCAAGAAGTCACGGTGAATTCATTCACACATTGGAACATACAACATATGAAAAAGGAATTGGCCTAGGAGTCTATGATATTCATAGCCCTCGTGTTCCAAGTAAAAATGAAATGTATACAATTGTAGAACAATCCTTAAAAGTATGTGATCCGAAATACTTCTGGATTAATCCTGATTGTGGTTTAAAAACAAGAAGAACAGAAGAAGTTATTCCTGCTCTGGAACATATGGTTCAAGCTGCAAAACAAGCACGTGAATTTCTAAAAACAAATGTATAATTAAAAAATGAGGATGTCCAAAAAGGGCATCCTCATTTTTTATGCTATGAAATTTTCAACTTGCTTTCGTCTCTATATAAATCCATTTTGATTTTTCGACATATAAGCCGCGGCTATGGATAACAAAAGGTGACCTGCACTCGTTTTCTCTCTTTGTTTTCACTATGTCTGAGCAGGAAAAGGATCTGACCGCTTCTATGCATGGCCGGATGCTCTCTCCCACCTAAAAAGAAGAATTTTATGCCGTTTTTTTAATTTGTATTTATATATTTGCGGCGGTGTTATCATTCTCTCTCTTCAAAATACAGTTCATACTGTACTTTATAAAGTTCATCTTCTGTCGGTTCTTCAAGTGGAATTGCTTGTACAACTAGTATATATGCGCCTTGTGGAATCGAAATATGTAGTTTATTAGAAAGAATACTACTTATATAAACACCATCATTATGCACAGTAAATGGTGCTGATATCGTTCTCATCACTCCTTCTTTCTCTACATGCTTCCCAACAACTGCAGCAATTTCACACGTATAATCAGAGAGCGTTTCAAAAATAATGGTACCATCCGTTTCGGCATACCCTCTCTCGAAATCTTCATCCGTCCATTCCACATACGGTTGTTTTTCCTCATGATTCATAACGATTAATTGTGAGTAGGAAATTGTTAACTCCATGTATGCCCTTCCTTTCCATCATTTACTTTCAGTCCATTCGCCTCAAATCATTATCTGCTATTTCACCACAAATTTCACACGTGTGCCATCTGAATATTTGTCTAACTTATTCCCAACCCAAGAACCGGCACCTCGGTTATCACTCGGATTAATATATTCAATATGTGCACCTTTTCCACCTTCTTTGCACATTGCCATCGGCCATTCATCACGGTCATACCCTTTTTTTGCTGGATACGGAGCTAAAGACAGCTTTCTTCTATCAGCTGCACCATTTCGATCAATCGTACATACCTCAGAATGCCCTTCATTTATTGCATCTGCAATATGCTTTCCAGTTTCAGGGTAACGTTCTTTTGGAAAATCTAGAACTTGGTCATATGCGAATTCTTTCTTACTCTTTGGTTCTGTTGGTGTGAATACCTCATAAACAGCAACCAAGATAGAAAGAATCGCGATAATTGAAATAATAATGCCTTTTAATTGCTTCATATATGTACCTCCGTTTTCAAAAAACCTTTTCTCATCTTAGGTTATTATAACAAACTTACCAAGCTTATGTTTTCAGACATTATTTGCGCTCTTCTTCTTCTTTACGCCAAAAATATTCATTTTTATGCAACTTCTCACTAATCATGTAGAAAACTTCTAACCTTCCGACATTCTTTTTTAAAGGAAGTATAAATAAAAAATGGAATTGGTATATACGATACTTTTTGGGGAGGAAACGTCATGGAGGCAATATATAAAACGAAGGATGTCACAAATAAAACCGGAATCCCGAAACATATAGTTCGAAAATACAGTCAACTTTTAGAGCAACATGGTTATATAATTGCAAAAACTGCCGATGCTCGTATATATAAAATGGATGATATGCAGCTTTTAAAATCAATTCATGAACGAGCAGCTACTTTACAAGAAGACATCACAGAAACAATTCCCATCATTTTAAAAGAAAAAAACACCCCACCCGTACCCATCCTAAAACAGAATCAAGAAGTGAAAGCGAAAGAGGAAGAGCGAAACTTTAAAGAATTTATGTTAAAACTTGAGATGCTCGCACAACTAAATGAAGCTATTATTCATCAAAACTCAACCTTAATTACTCAAAACCGTTTAAAAGATGAAAAACTGGATGAATTAATGCAGCAAGTCTATGTAAAAGAAGAAAAACAAGCGGATATGCTGCAAGATCTTGTCGATCACGCCGTCCAAACAGATGCTCTACAAAAAGAAAAAATGGACTTATTAATGAATCATATGTATAAACGCGAATCGAAGCAAGAAGAAAAGATGAATAAGCTTGTCAATCACGTTTACAATAAGGACAGCAATCGAGACAATCAACTCATGCAAGTCATTCGTGAAATTCAAGAAACAAAACGATTAATAGCCGCATCAAAAGAACAGAGCTTCTTTCAATCATTTAAAAATTTATTTGTCCGGGTTAAATCTGAAAAAGCAAATGAAATGAATAAATAAAAAAAGTTACCTTTTTTTGGTAACTTTTATTCCTTGTTTATGACAGCTGGCAACGTAATAATTGCTTCGGTTCCTTTTCCACTCTCACTTTGATATTCAACCGTACCATTATGTGCCTGTAGAATACTAAACGTTACCATCAGCCCTAGACCAGTTCCTTTTTCTTTTAGCGAATAATAAGGCTGCCCAAGTCTCGCTAGCTGTTCTTTCGTCATCCCAACACCGCTATCTTTTACTCGTATCATAATGACATTACCTTGTTGAACAGCGGTTACTTTTAAATACCCTTTATTTTCTTGAATCGCTTCAATTCCATTTTTAACAATATTCATAATTGCTTGTTTTAATTTTGTTTTATCGCCAATTGTATATAGATTTTCAGAAATTTCAACTTGTAAATAGACACCTTGCATTGCAGCAAATGACGACATTAAAGTAGTCATTTCAATGAGTTGTGCAGATAAGCATATGTGTTCTTTTTTATCAATTTGTGGCTTGGCTAAATTTAAATAATCCGAAATAATTTGTTCAGCTCGATCTAGCTCTGCCAATACAAGACGCATATAGTCCTTATTCTTTACATCTTCTGTACTCTCTAACAACTGAATAAAGCCACGAACAACTGTAAGAGGATTTCGTACTTCGTGTGCTACACTTGCCGCTAGCTCACTTATGATATTCAGTTTCTCAGATTTTTGCATTTCTGTACGCAGCAGCGCATTTTCATTTAAATACTCTGTTAAATACACTTGAAATACCATTGTCATAATCATAATAAGAGAAGCAAATATGTATCCGCTGTATAAGTGAGACATAGGTGGCGTAAAGCCTGCTCCTAGCAACACATCAAACATCTCGAATACTAAACAGACGAGCACATATAAAGATGATATGATGAAGGATAAAATAAGCTTCTTATTCCTTGGGAAAATGGTCCACTTTTTAGATAACAATAGAGGAATAATTGCAAGAAACAGAACTTCTATTATTCGAAACCAATTTAGCCCATGCAAAAACCAATCGTATATAACAAAAATAAAAGCTGGAATGATTCCCACTATACCACCATACAAAAATCCACTGATAATCGGAATTTGGTGAAAATTATAACCACAAACATTACCAAAACACATGGGATACGTCATAGAAAGAACAAGCGTAATACTTGATAAAAACATAATAAAGTAGCGATTGGGCTTTGGAGGCATATTTTGATAACGATTTAGGCGAATCGCTTCATATAAAAATAGTGGCAGAATAATGATAGCAACTTGAATCATTAAGTCACGGATAAGCACCATACCCTCTCATCCCCTATATGTATTTTGATATGATTATATCATTTTATAGACATTTATGTTTTAAAATTTAGATTTTTCTCAACATTTTTGTAAATCATTTGTGAACATTAGTTAAGAAATGTTACAACTTTCCGAAATGATTGTAAACCCTGTACCAAATTACAACTAGGCAGTATACAATGAATACAGATTAAGAAAATAAAACAAAACACAGTCCAGTAAATGGACAATTATAACAGCATACGGCATATAATCCATACTATCTATGTTTACAAATAAGTGACCACTATTTTAGTAGGAGGAAGATAAATATGGCAGGAACTACGCTTGTTTTAAATGAGGAAAATTTGGTTGTTCTCGAAAATGTTGATAAATCAGTATACGAGGAACTACAAGAAAAAACTGGAGAAGAAAATTGCACATGCGCTGTCGATGCATCGGTTGTACATCTTGGAAAGGTATCTTCTGTTCTTTGGAATGAAGATGAGATAGATTGGGCATACGGTTATTAAAAAGGTCGCATTAAGCGGCCTTTTTTTATATGCTTAAAGAGGATGTTCAAAAAGTCCGGTAAAGATTGCCGCCCTATTTCTTCGTTACGTCGCCACTCCGGTACTCATGTAGTTCCATCTACACTCCTTATCCTCCTAGCTTCCGCGCCTCGAACTACTCGGCTCTCTTTATCCTTCTTTTTGAACACGTATTTAAAAAGCGAAGATATAAAAAATATGGTAAAATAAAAGAAATTTTGCAACGGAAGAAAGGGAGACAAAATGGAACAATTCATTAATCCAAGAGTAAAGGATATTCAAATTTCTGGTATCCGTCAGTTCTCTAATATGATTCAAAACTATGATAATCTCATTTCTCTAACAATTGGACAACCCGATTTCCCAACACCTTCTTTAGTAAAAGAAGCTGCAAAACGGGCGATTACAGAAAACTTTACGAGCTATACACACAATGCTGGGCTACTAGAATTACGCAAGGCGGCTTGTAATTTTTTGAAAGAGCGTTACGATTTACACTATTCACCAGAAGACGAAACAATCGTTACAATCGGTGCGAGTGAAGCAATCGATGTTACGTTTCGTACGATTTTAGAAGAAGGCACAGAAGTTATTTTACCTGCTCCTATTTACCCTGGCTATGAGCCTATTATTCGGATGTGTGGTGCAACACCTGTTTTTGTAGATGTTCGTGAAACCGGATTTCGCTTAACAGCTGCTGCGATTGAAAATGCGATTACAGACCAAACAAGATGCATCGTTTTACCTTATCCTTCTAATCCAACTGGTGTAACACTCTCAAAAGAAGAATTAACAGACATTGTAGCTGTTTTAAAAGATAAAAATATTTTCATCCTTTCTGATGAGATTTACAGTGAACTTGTATATGAAGATGATCATACGTCCATTGCTCATTTTCCCGAAATGCGTGATAAAACAATTGTCATTAATGGTTTATCAAAATCCCATTCCATGACAGGCTGGCGTATTGGTCTTTTATTTGCTCCAGACTATTTAGCAAAGCATATTTTAAAAGTTCATCAATATAACGTTACATGCGCCACTTCAATTGCACAATATGCTGCGATTGAAGCATTAACAGCTGCAAAGGACGCACCGCGAATGATGCGTCATCAATATAAAAACCGTCGGAATTACGTATACAGTCGTCTGACTCAAATGGGCTTAACAATAGAAAAGCCCACAGGTGCGTTTTATTTATTCCCGTACATTGGAAACTTAACATCTTCATCCTTTGATTTTGCAGTTCAACTTGTCAAAGAGGCCGGCCTTGCTGTTGTTCCCGGAACAGCATTCTCAGAATATGGAGAAGGTTATATTCGTCTTTCTTATGCTTATAGCATGGAAACATTAAAGGAAGGCTGCGACCGTTTAGAACAATTTCTACAGCAAAAAAGCTAAGAGGTTCCCCTCTTAGCTTTTTTGTATATTGTTAAAACAAGTTTGACGCTTCAATAATTTATGTGGGATGATAATACATTTCGTGATTGATTCTGAGTGTTCTATCTTGTCAACTAAAGCTTTTGCCGCTTCATACCCTAATTGATAAATGTTTACATCCACTGTTGTAAGTGGTGGGCTTGCAATTTCAGATAATAAAGCATTGTTAAAGCTAACGATAGAAACATCTTTCGGCACAACAAATCCCTTTTTCGATAGCGCACTTAAAACTCCTAGTCCAATTAAATCATCTGTCGCCATAATCGCCGTTGGTGGCTTTGAAAGTGCCATTAACTCTTCTACAGCTTGCTGACCACTTTCCCTTGAGAAATCAAAATGTAAAATATATTCTTTCGGCAAAGGAACATCAGCTAGTTTCAAAGCATCACTCATTCCAGCTAAACGATCTTTCGTAACAAGTAAATCTGAACCTCCACCAATGAAGGCAATTTGCTTATGTCCTAGTGAAATCAAATATTCCGTTACTTCCCTGGCAGCTGTATAGTTATCATTATCTACATATGTAATTTCATTTTTTCTTTCATATGGCTTGCCAATTAAGACAAACGGAAAATTTTGTTGCTGTAAATATTGAATAATGTGATCATTTTCACGTGAGTACAGAAGAATAATTCCTCCAATTTGACGACCTTGTACCATTTTTACAACGCCATTAAAAATCTCTTCTTCTGTTTCTCCAGTTGATATATATAAGGAATATTCTTCTACATGTGCAAACGAACTAATTCCTCGAAGAACCTCAGGGAAAAATGGATTTTGAAATGCTTTACTTGCAGAACTTGGCATAACAAGTCCAATTGTTTTCGTCGTTTGATTCGCAAGACTTCTTGCATTTAAATTCGGATGATATCCTAACTCATTCATCACTTTACGTACACGGCGCTTTGTTTTTTCACTAATACTTGGATTATCCGCAATAACACGCGAAACAGTAGAAGGAGCAACATTTGCTTTTTTTGCCACATCTTTAATTGTAACTGTCATAAATTTGTTCCTCCTCTCTTCTTTTTTACATGATTTATATAAGTTGCATCTATTTTTGTACCGTTCATATAGAACCCTCTATTAACCCAAACCTACCTTTTCCCTCTCCATGTATTGTAAAGGATACAGCTTTATTTTCCTATACTATAAAATATTTTTTTCACATCTTTCAATTCCTATGTCACATCAATCACCATAAAAAACATATTTTATAATATGGAAAATCCCCATCATTTCTATAAAATGAAACTTTTATCAGCGAGGGTCTTACTGCCCGTTCATGTGGGATAAAAAAAGAGAAATGGGACATAAAGTCCCATTTTCATCCCTTCGTTCCTCCAGCTGTTAAACCGGAAATAAAATATTTTTGCAGCGATAAGAATAAAATGGAAATTGGTATTGCAATTAATACAGACCCCGCTGCAAATGTTGTAAATTCATTACCAAACTTTTTCGCTACCATTTCGTACAATCCAACTGCTAACGTATAATTTTCTGGCGTACGTAAAATGATGCTTGCTAAAATAAAGTCAGTAAATGGACCGATAAATGTGAACAATGCTACAACCGCAACAATTGGCTTTGCGAGTGGCATGATAATTTGCCAAAAGATGCGAAAATGACCTGCTCCGTCCATACGAGCTGATTCGTCCAATTCTTTTGGAATGGTATCAAAGTACCCTTTCATGAGCCACGTATTCATAGGAATCGCACCGCCGACATAAATTAAAATTAATGCAAGATGTGTATCAATTAATCCTGTTAGCTGCGCTAGTATATATAATGCAATTAACGCTGAGAAGTTTGGAATCATTTGCAAAATTAAAAATGTTACTAAACCGTTCTTTCGCCCTACAAAACGATATCTTGAAAATGCATATGCTGTAAAACTAATTGACAATACAGAGAAAATCATTGTCAAAACACTAACTTTCAACGTATTTTTATACCAAAGTAAATAATTACTTTTGGAAAGATCAAGTAGTTCTCGATAATGATCTAGCGTTGCATTTTTCGGAATGATGCTTGATCCCGACAAACTATCACCTGGATTAAATGATGAACCAATAATCCATAATAATGGATAGAAAATAATGACACACATAACGAAAATGACGAAATAACTTAATGAAAGACGTAACATCTTCTGTCGTTTTATATTCATTTACATCATATCCTCTTCTTGGAATGATTTTGTTCTTTTAAATTGCCATAAAGCAACTGTAATAACAATTAACGATAAAATCAGCGTCAGTGCTGCCGCTTTCCCATATTGAGCTGATGTCATCGTTAACTTATAAATCCAGGAAATTAAAATATCTGTTCCACCTGCATTTTGTCCTGATACAGCCGGACCACCACTATTAAACAGATAAATAATACTGAAGTTATTAAAGTTGAACGTATATTGCGTAATTAAAATTGGTGCAGTTGCATATAAAACGAGCGGCAATGTAATTTTACGAAATTGTTGCCAAGCTGTTGCACCATCTACTGTAGCCGCTTCATATAATTCACCTGGAATCGATTGCAATATACCTGTCGTCATCGCAAAAATAAACGGAAACCCCAGCCATGTTTGAATGAAAATCAAAGCGACCTTTGCCCAAAATGGATCTGTCATCCAAGCTATCTTTTCGATTCCAAATAGAGCCAACACCTGATTGTTAATTGCCCCAAAGGATTCGTTAAACATACCAGCAAATACGAGAATAGATACAAACGCTGGAACTGCCCAAGGTAAAATAAAGATTGTGCGAATCACTGCTTTTCCTTTAATCCCTGGTTGATTTACTAAAATTGCTAAGAAAATACCAAGTGCCACTTGCAACGTCGTTGCGACAAATGTCCAAATGACGGTCCAAGATAATACACTTAAAAATGTATCTCTCCACATTGGTAATGTGAAAATATCAATAAAGTTTTTAAAACTAACCCACTCTACCAATTTTGCAGGTGGAGAATGATATAAGTCATAGTTTGTAAATCCAATTAATAGAACAAAAATAATCGGAAATACAACGACAAAGATAAGTAGTAGAAACCCTGGTGAAACCATCAAGTATGGGAATCCTTGGTCTAATAGATGGTGATATTGTTCCTTCACAGAGTTTAGCGGTATTCCTACGTCACGTTTCTTCCCATTTTGATAGGCATCGTATAGATTAAAAGCATATACTCCTAGCCCAAATGCAATAACAATAAGTGCTAAAATACCCTCTACCAGTAGAAAAATAGAATGATCACGAGGAACTTCTGTACCTAGCGTTACAATTCCCCATAATCCCATATTTAACAAATCAGCAAACGCTACAAAAAATGAGCAGGTTAGTACAAGAAAGATAATACCTTTTACATATTGTTTATTGTACAGTTGGCCAATGCCTGGAATGATTGACAACATAGCAGCTGTTTTTCGATGTTTTAAACCGTTCACTTCTTGAGTTGGTTCAATAGATGTTTGCATTGTTCTTCCCCCTTTTTTCTTCCCCTTGGAAGGAGGAGAATTCGTGTCCCTCATTTACAAGAGACACGAATTCTATATTATTTTTGCTTACCATGGTTCGCTTCAATATTTCCTTTAATTTGCTTGACTGCTTCATCAAGTGCTGCTTTTGGTTCTTGTTTTCCCGCTGCAAGTAACTCTAATGCAAATCTTGCTGGCTCCCATACTTCTTGCATTTCTGGAATGTTCGGCATTGGGATACCAGTTGCAGCCTGTGTAGTTATCGCTTTTGCAGCTTCACTATCCTTAATGATTGGATCTTCCATTAATGATTTTACAGGAGGAATTTCTTTTGATTTTTCATAGCGAATTTTTGCATTTTCTTCATTCGTTACCCAATCAACAAATTTCGTTGCTAAATCTTTATTTTTTGAAAAACTTGTTACATGCCATCCTTTTACACCAACAAATGTTTTCATCGGCTCACCATTTGGCAATTTTGGCATCGGTGCTACACCATAATCAATTCCGGCTTTTTCCATTGCTTGGAATGCCCATGGACCGTTCATAATAGAAGCAGCTTTTCCTTCATTAAACAATCCATCAGCAGCTGCCCCTCCAGATTCACCAATGATACCTTTCGGGAATAGCTTTTCCTTGTACCATTTTTGAATGTATTCCATACCTTGTACTGCTCCACTACTATTTAATCCGATATCCGCTGTATTTGGTTTACCATCTTTCTCACCGAATACATATCCTCCCATACCAGCCATAAATGCATTCGCAAAATACAAATTATCTCCTAATGCTAAAAATCCATATTTTCCATCTTTTGTGAAATCTTTCGAGAATTTGTATAGCTCATCCATCGTTTCTGGTGCTTTTGGCATAAACTTTTTATTATAAATAAAAACTGGTGTCTCAATCGCTTTCGGCAATCCATATAATTTTCCTTTATATGTTTGCGCTTCTAAAGACAGATCAGTAAATTTGCTCTTTACAGCATCATCAACCTTTACTTCGTCAATTAAACCTTCTGTAACAACATTTCCAATATGGTCATGCGGTAATGTTACAACATCAGGCCCTGTACCTGCTGGTCCATCAAGACGCAGCTTTTTCGTTTGATCTGTCATTTGAATTTCTGCAACTTTTACTTTTACATTATATTTCTTTTCAAAGCTCTTTACTGCTGGTTCTAAAGCGACACCTTTTTTGAGGTCTTCCCAAACAAGAAGATCATAATCTTTCTTCTCCTTGCTCGCTTCCTTTTTCTCTGAATCTTTCGGGCCACATGCAGACAACATACCAATTGCCAAAGCAGAGACCGTTAACAATGATAGCGCTTTCTTCATCCTCAAAACCTCCCTAAATTATGTACGTAATATCTCAATCAATGAAAACGTTTGCAGTTGTGATTTTAATAGAAGCGCAAACAATCTTCCAATCTATGAAAACGTTTGCGCTATTTGTCTATCATTATACATTCTTTTATTAGTTTTGCAAATATTATCTTTCTTTATTTTTCAAAAAATTTATGAATTTATTGTTTATAATCATTGACTTTACACGAAAGGAATACTACCCTTATAAACAATATCAAGATTATATAAAAGGCAATCGTTTGCAAAATGTTCTTATTTATAGAGATATCAAAGGGGGATTTTCTATATGTTTAAAGAAGCGATATACCATAGACCAAAAGATAATTACGCATACGCTTACAACGAAAAAACGATTCATATTCGGTTACGTACAAAAAAAGATGATGTGGATATCGTCTCACTTATTCATGGCGATCCTTATGAATGGCATGATGGGAAATGGAACACAACAAACATACCGATGAAAAAAAGTGGATCAACAGATTTATTTGATTATTGGTTCGTTTCAATCGAACCGAACTTTAAGCGCTTACGATACGGATTTGAACTAAAAAACAATACGGAAACGATCATCTATACAGAACGCGGCTTTTTCTCCGAAACACCTAATGATGATGTTGGAAACTTTTTTTGCTTTCCATTTATTCATGAACAGGATGTTTTTAGAGCGCCTTCATGGATAAAAGATACAGTCTGGTATCAAATTTTCCCAGAACGCTTTGCTAATGGAGATACTGCATGCAATCCAATAAATACACTTCCATGGGGAAGTACTGCTCCGACGGCAACTAACTTTTTCGGTGGAGATTTTGCTGGGGTTATCCAGCACCTTGATTATCTTGTGAATTTAGGGATTTCTGGAATTTACTTCACTCCCATCTTTGCAGCACACTCCAATCATAAATATGACACAATTGACTACATGAAAATTGATCCGCAATTTGGGGCGAAAGAAACTTTCAAAAAACTTGTTAACGCCTGCCATGAACGCGGCATAAAAGTCATGCTAGATGCCGTTTTTAATCATAGTGGATACTTCTTTGATAAATTTCAAGATGTTCTTAAAAAAGGCGAGCAATCTCGCTATATCAACTGGTTTCATATTCATGAGTTTCCAATTGTAACAGAACCACTTCCAAACTATGATACCTTTGCCTTTACACCACATATGCCAAAATTAAATACAGCCCATCCAGATGTAAAAGAATACTTACTCGAAGTAGGACGTTATTGGGTTAGAGAATTTCACATTGATGGCTGGCGCCTTGATGTAGCAAATGAAGTGGATCATAGCTTTTGGAGAGAATTCCGTAGTGAAATAAAAGCTATTAACCCTGAGGTTTATATTTTAGGAGAGATTTGGCATGATGCTCTACCATGGTTACAAGGCGATCAATTCGACGCTGTAATGAGCTACCCTGTTACAAACGCCCTGCATTCTTACTTTGCAAACGAAACAATTCGAGCAAGTGAATTTATGGAACAAATTACAGCTTCTCTTCACTCCTATTCCATGAACGTAAATGAAGCTGCTTTCCACCTATTAGACAGTCATGATACACCAAGAATTTTAACAGCCTGTAATGGAAATAAGGATAAAATGAAGTTACTCTATGTATTCCAGCTCTCCTTTATCGGTTCACCATGTATTTATTACGGTGATGAAATCGGAATGGATGGCGGAATGGATCCGGATTGCCGAAAGTGTATGGTATGGGATGAAGACAAACAAGACAAAGAATTATTCCAACATATAAAGACGTTAATTTCACTACGAAAACAACACAAAGCATTTGGTGGACATGGGACATTTCAGTGCATTGAAGCAAACGATGAACAGGGTTACATTTCTTATGCGAAAACATATGGTGAAGAAACAATTTTCTTTGTTTTAAATCCAAAAAATCATGAAATCTCAGCTCCTATACCTTTTGATATCTCTAGTAAAAAAATCGTCAACCTATATACAAAAGAAGAATTTTCAGCGGAAGCAAACTCATTACAAGTTACACTTTCACCGTATGAATTTTCAATTTTGAAATGGTAAAATATAAAGTGAAATTTTAATCAGTGGGGGGTCTTCATCCCTCACTGATTATTAGTTTTCACCAATCGGGCTTTTACAGGCAGACAACCCGTTCCCCACCTAACTTCTTTACTTTCGCTGTATAGGTGCTATCTTGACCTGAATAAAGAATGACACATTCTACTCTTCGTCCTTTCACCGCTTGTTTGAGTGCCTCCATAGCTAATCGAAGGTTTGGCGACTCATTTATCACCTATCACGATTAAAGGCTTTCATGATTACGGAAAGCTACAAGGTACGCTCTTCAAACATTAAGTATGTCACATCGGTAAACTACTTGTCCCTCGAAACTGCTACATTGAATTGACGTTCTAAGAGATATGGTGCTACTACCGGTTCAGCACCATTTATATACTTCTTTTTCTTGCGACTCACTCTCGATAGCAAGTTGTAACTCTTCATAATGCGTAATACTTTTTTATGATTGATACAAACCACTAGTATGCTTAAATGCATAGAAAAAGCTACTCATTTGAGCAGCTTTCTGAAGGGAATATTTCTTATTTTACTTTAGACAATACATTTTGTTGAAAATCTCGTTCTTCCTGATCTGTATATCCAACTGATACAACTTCTTGAATATCATCATGGTTAAATAAATAAGTAAAATCTGGGTTAATATGGCCTTCTGGGTAAGGACATCCAATATAGTCGAATTTTTTTATATTGTCAGTTTCCACTTGTTGTTTACGTCCGAAAATCATGAGTTTCTTTGTACCTTCTTTTAAGGTTACGATAGAGCCTATAGGGAGAAGTTGTGAAGTCATTGTATTTTTCCTTTCTTATTAATTTTAGTATTTATTTAAAGTTAAGAATTAAAGCGATTTAATGTGTTTTGTTGTTTTTTAGGTCAAAATAAAAATAAAGGTGTATACCATACATACTAAAAATAATAGCCAATAACGAAAAGACTAAAATTAAAAGAATTGCTAAACCATTCTGTGATAATATACCTATACATATTTGTCCGATAACATATCCCAGGCCTGAAAAATACACGATTGGAGGAATTTTTATGTCGTCTTTGTCTCCATGCTTTAACCTTCTTAAAAAACTTTTTATTCCAAGAGAAATTAGTTTGTAAATTGTAAAAATATAAAGTAAAAAAGTAACAATGAAGAACAGTGGTGTTTCAATCTTAATAAAAGTGTAAGCTAACTTTTGAATAACTATAAAACTTCCAAAAGAAAAAGTTGCTCCTATAAATCCATTATATAATAAGTGTACCAGTCGTAATTCATGAGGTTTATAAAAAAACATCCAGATTCCCCATATATTGGATATTAACAAGAAGGGAAAAATTATATATAAATAAATAGTATAAGTAGGGGGAAATAAAAATGGTGTTAGAATCATAAAATTTATAACAACCCATACCATAACGACACTTGATCTAATGCTAAAAGGCATCAATGTTTGAATAATTTGTTCTGTGCTTTTTCCGTGATATTTTTCCATATAAATCCCCCATAAAAATTAAAAGATTTTATCTAGTGTAGAGCCTATGCCTGATTTTATTCTATCTTTTAAACTGTCCTCTTTGTTATCGTTATTCCAATCTCCTTTTTTAAATTTAATACCATCAAGCACTATACTTGCTCCCACAGAGATTACAAAACCAGTTGCAGCTCCTGCAACTGTTCCTATTGGCCCTCCAAATGCAGTTCCAATAAGGGCACCAGCTTTAGCGCCTGCAAAGGCACTTACAGCAGTTGTACCAACACCGATTGCCGCATCACCAATAATGTCACCAGCTATCTTACTTGTTGATGCTTTGTTTTCAATATTTTCCTTTGTGTCATTAACTACGTCCCATGCTACAGCAGCATACCCTAAAGCATTTGTTTTTAATTTCAATGAATCTTTAAGAAATTCTTTTGGTGATAGAAGGTGTCTTTTTATATCGTCTATTTGTTTTGCTTCATTTAAGGGTAATTTTGTTCGTCTTATTATATTATTTCCATTTTTATCCTTTAGCAGGGTGCGATTTTGAACCCGGACCATTTCCTTTCCTTGTTTATTTGTGTAGGTTGTTGCACGCAAACCTTTTTGGTGTAAAGAAGCAAGTTTGTAGGCAGCTGCCCCTTCTGTTAAAGTTCCAAGTAAGGTAAATGAAGACCCCATAGGATTATCTTTCCAGTCATCGATGTCACCGCCAAACGGTGCGAGCAAATTAAAGTCAATTGTTCCTTCGCCAAATGAAACCTCTTCTTGATCAGCCTTTTCAAAGCGATCGGCAGCTTTTCTTAATGAATCACTATGCTCTTTTAAGCCATCCGTTACAGTAGCTAACTTTGAGCCTGCATATAGGGATTGATTTAATACAGCATCTCTTCCGGATACTTGGAAAGGTAGGTTAAGTAACTGCTGATTGATACGTTGATATGTTTCAGATAGTTCATGAGCTGTATGTTCTATATTAGAAGCGAGTTTCCTTAGATGAGCAGGAGTAACCTTAATTTCGCTGCTCATTTTATTTCACCGCCTAACGCTTTAAGATAAAGCACCATTTTTTTTATCTCTTCAATAATTGTAAAGGTATCAAGGCAAAGAAAATGTATTTGCTTTTGCTCATTATTTAATAATTCTTGAATAAGCCAATATTGGTTTTGACTATACAAAAACTGAATGCGGTCTGTATACCATGAATCTTTTACATAATAATGAACTTGAACAGTATTTAATTCTTCACGGTTATGTATAATGTTTGCTAATTCTGCGGCAACTTCATTATTTAAATAAATTGTCAAGAAGTCTAATAACTGCTTTTGTGATTGATTTAAAAGGTCTTCTTTATATGCAGAAGAAGGAATTTTAAATGTACAATTTGAACGAGGGTAAGTATTTTTAGGCTGTAGTGTTTGATATACAAATTGCCATGCTACCTCAGGTGTCTCGCATTCTTTAAATGTACATTGTTTCTCACCGCTAGCATCTGTTATTCTATTATGTATCACTTTTTTATCATTAAAATAGAAAACGTTCTTTTCTATGGTGTTGTTTTTGTTTATCTGTACTTCAATAGCAAAGCCTGTAGTTAAACAGATACGGAAATATTCTAAAAGTTGTTTATCGCATAATGTTTCATCTTCTTTTATTATGAGTAGCTCTTCGTTTGTCCAATGGTCATACATTGCATCTAATTCTTTGTCTATTTCTTCATCTGACCAATTTTCGAAGGGATTATCAATTCCAATCATTGTTTCACGATCAAACATACCAGTTAATACATATACTTCCTTATTTGATAAAATAAGAGGCTCAATATTCAAACATTCCCACTCCCTAGCTCAATATATAATCTCTAGGAAATATAATACAATAAAAAAATGATTCAATCTAGTAATCATCAGTTCTTGAAATTATAAAATTCTAAAAAGGGAGAAAGGAAAGCAATTAAATTAAGGCTTTTCGAGGTAACAAAAAACAACATTTTTTCCTTTTGCCCTTCGGAGTTGATGCCTCGAATTGACATTCTAAGAAGTGTGGTACTATTACAGGTTCAGCACTATTTATATACTTCTTTTTCTTGCGGCGCACTCTCGATAGTAAGTTGTAATTTTTCATAATACGTAATACTTTTTATAATTGATACAAATCCCATTCTTCTAATCGTAGCCGTTCTATTTCACTTAGTTCTTAAGATCCTTCTGCTTTCCTCCAGGAGGCTGATGGAAATTATGAGTCTAGTTTAGATAATACCATTTCATCCATGTTTTGATTTGACTTACATTTTTAATGTCTATCATCTCCATAATCCTTCGGTTGGAATAACCCTCTTCTTTCATTTCAACTACTTTCCACTTCACTTCTTCTGGATAATAAACTCTTTTCTTCAAATGAAAAACACCTCCGCTTAATTCGCATGTTTAGTATGCGAATTAAGGAGGTGTTTTGTTCATCTCCCACTAATTGGGTTCACTTTATTTCTGGCCCAAAACTTTTCATTATTTTAATTTATACACTCTCGTTTCATACGGCTTTAAAACAATACTTTCAATCGTTTCATCCTGCACATCATAATTGTGTATCAATAATTCTGAACGACTAGATACACTTTCCTCTGGCATTTCAAATACACACTCATCCTCAGTAAAGTTCGCAATGACAAGTAATTTTTCATCCTTCCACGTTCTCACATAAGCAAAGATAGATGGATGTTCTTCTAAAATTAAATCATATGTTCCATACACAATGATTTCATGCTTTTTACGAAGCTCAATTAATTTTTTATAGTAATAAAAAATAGAGTTTTGATCTTGCAACGCTTGCGTCACATTAATTTCTTTATAATTAGAATTTAATGCGATCCACGGTTCACCCGTTGTAAAACCAGCATATTCACTCGCGTCCCACTGCATTGGTGTTCTAGCATTATCTCGCCCTTTTATATAAATAGATTGCATCACTTTTTCTTTATCTTCACCACGCTCAACCACTTTTTCGCGGTACATATTCAGCGTTTCAATATCTCGGTACTCATCAATTGAAGTGAATTGAACATTTGTCATCCCAATTTCTTCTCCTTGATAAATATAAGGAGTCCCTTTCATCATATGAAGTACCGTCGCTAACATTTTAGCTGATTCTATGCGATATGTTTTATCGTTACCAAAGCGAGAGACAACACGAGGCTGGTCATGATTGTTCCAATACAAACTATTCCATCCTGTTTGTTCTAACGCTTTCTGCCATTTTGTTAAGTTCTGCTTTAGTGTAAGGAGTGAACATGTCTTTACATCCCATTTACCACCCTCTCCAGAATCTAAGTCCATATGTTCAAACTGAAATACCATTTGTAATTCTTGACGCTCTTCTCCTGTATAAAGTTTCGCTTCTTCTGTTGTTACACCCGGCATTTCGCCGACCGTCATAATGTCATATTGAGACAATACCGCTTCATTCATTTCATGTAAATACGGGTGAATATTTGGTCCGTTCATAAAATATTGATGACCCGATACGTAACCTTCTGTTTCTGTTTCCACAACTGGTAACCCTTCTGCTTTGGAAATGAAGTTTATGACATCCATACGGAAACCATCAATCCCTTTTTCAAGCCAAAACTTCATCATCTCATAAACATCTTTTCGTACTACTTCATTATCCCAATTTAAATCTGGTTGCTTTTTAGAGAATAAATGTAAATAATATTCGTCTGTCGCTTCATCATACTGCCAAGCGGATCCACTAAAAGCGGCTTCCCAATTGTTTGGCTCTTTTCCATTTTTCCCGGGACGCCAAATGTAGTAGTCTCGATATGGATTATCCTTTGACTTACGTGATTCAATAAACCAATTATGTTCATCTGAAGTGTGATTAACAACTAAATCCATCATTAACTTCATATTACGCTTATGCATTTCGCTTAGTAGTTCTTCCCAATCACTCATTGTTCCGAACTCATCCATTATTTTGCAATAGTCACTAATATCATAGCCGTTATCATCATTTGGTGATTCGTAAACTGGTGATAACCAAATAACATCTATGCCTAGCTCTTTTAAATAATCGAGCCTTGAAATAATACCACGAAGATCACCAATCCCATCACCATTACTATCCATAAAACTACGCGGATAAATTTGGTATACAACACTTTCTTTCCACCATTGTTTCTCCATCATGCTACCCCATTTCATTATTTAATTCAAAAACAGGCGCAAACGTTTTCATTAATGAATCATATCAGATTTTAAAAGAAATGAAAACAGCGCTTACAATTTTCTATATCATTTTAAAAAATGTAATTATCGCTCCTACCACCTTACAATCATTATATTTATAAATGCTCTAGCAAAAATGTATCCCCCCTAGCAAATTTATGAAAACGTTTTATATTTTTACATCGTTTATATTTCTTTTTCTTTTACATTCGTTTATAATGAATTTTAAAGAAAACGTTTGCACATTTTTTCACTGGGAGGAAAAATCATGGCAGAACTAAAGTTAGAAAACATTTATAAAATATATGACAATAACGTAACGGCAGTAACAGACTTCAATTTACATATACAAGATAAAGAATTTATCGTTTTCGTTGGTCCATCTGGATGTGGAAAATCAACAACATTACGAATGGTGGCTGGACTCGAAGATATTTCAAAAGGGGAATTTTCAATTGATGGCAAGGTGATGAATAATGTTCCTCCAAAAGATCGTGATATTGCAATGGTCTTTCAAAACTATGCGCTCTATCCACATATGAGTGTTTACGACAATATGGCGTTCGGTTTAAAACTACGTAAAATATCAAAAGATGAAATTGACCGCCGGGTAAAAGATGCAGCTCACATATTAGGACTTGAAGAATATTTAAATCGAAAGCCGAAAGCCTTATCCGGGGGACAACGACAGCGTGTCGCGTTAGGACGTGCAATTGTTCGTGATGCAAAAGTCTTCCTAATGGACGAACCATTATCAAATCTTGATGCAAAATTACGTGTAGCTATGCGCTCTGAAATTTCTAAACTGCATCATCGCCTTGGAACAACAACTATTTATGTTACACATGATCAAACAGAAGCAATGACAATGGCATCACGCCTTGTCGTTATGAAGGATGGGAAAATCCAACAAATCGGTACACCAAAAGAAGTATATGAAACTCCAGAAAATATTTTTGTTGGCGGGTTTATCGGCTCACCTGCGATGAACTTTTTCCGTGGTCAATTAACAGGACATCACTTTGTTATAGACAATAAAATAAAAGTTAAAGTATCCGAAGGAAAAATGAAACTACTGCGTGAACAAGGTTATATCAACAAAGAAATTGTTTTAGGAATTCGCCCAGAAGATATTCATGATGAGCTTCTATTTTTGGAAGCTTCACAAGACACAACATTTACGACACAAATTGATGTTGCCGAGCTATTAGGTGCGGAATCTATTTTATATATGAAACTCGGAAATCAAGATTTTGCGGCTCGCGTTGACGCTAGACATACCTTTACACATGGAGATACAATTAAACTTGCATTTGATGTGAATAAAGCACACTTCTTTGATGCAAAAACAGAAAAACGAATTCGCTAAAGTTCAATTTTTCTCCATCCTCACCTTACTTCTCTGCTTTCTACAGAACTTTGAGGTGGGGGGGATTACTGCCCGCAAATAGCGAGATAAATACAAAAAAAACCGTCCACATATAAGTCGAGGGCGGTTTTCTACTATTATACTAGGGCTCCTACTGCATGAAATGATTGTTCTTTCACACCAATAATACCGAAAATAGGTAAATCGGTTAACCTCACTTCTTCTTGCTGTTTCATAAAAGATGACGTTAATTGCTTTATCCCTATCCAAACATCATTAATGCAAAGTACATTGGAATCGTTCTCTTGTTGCCGAGAGAAAATAGAATCTACTTTATATAAGCCAGCATTATTAAACAAGACATCTATGTTTTTATAAGCTGCAATAGCAACTTCTATAACATGTTGCCAATCTTCTTGCTTCTCCATATCATGAGCAACAAAAAGCGCTTCTCCGCCTAAACCTACAATCTCCTCAGCTGTTGCTTGTCCACTTTCTTGATCAATGTCCGTTACAATTACTTTTGCACCTTGTTGTGCCAACAAAAGAGCTGTACTACGGCCAATGCCGATACCTCCACCAGTTACAACGGCAACTTTCCCTGCAAGTTTCATCGTCATTACCCCTTCTGTAAGTCTTACCGTCATTCAGTATACTCCTTTCTTTGTTATGTCTGCAAGCAGGAAAAAGTCACCCTTATCACCGTAAACGCTTACTTATTTACTGGCTTTCTCTTTTTCTTACTATTATATTGATCAAACACTAAACCGATAAAAATAAGTATCCCCAAAAAAATCAAGCTGCCTCCTGCCATTCCAATCTCCCCCTTGTTATATGACACTATCTTTTTATTCATTATATTATTCCCTTAATTTTCAATCTATTAAACAAAAAAATTGGATGTCTTAAAAAGTTTGGTATTCCTTACTTTCTAAAACATCCTTAACTAATATGGAGGGTACTATATAGGAGATGCCCGTCCTATATAGATTCCATTATACCAACTTAATTTATCGAATATTGTAAAAACTTAGGTTGAAATAAAATATTTTTAATAAATGTTTATGCATCTTACTTCTCTTTCTCATTACAAAAGGTAAGCATATATTAAACATATCTAATACGTGCTTACCTTTATTTTTAGAATTCTTAGCTTTTACATCTTGATAGTTTTTGAGCTTTCAGGGACTATACGATACTCATCACTTTCGTTTTCATAATTAAATCATGAAAACCACAATTGTCATGACGAAACAACATCATATACACATTAACAATCGATGGAATTCCAAGTAGCAATATGTTTGGTATTAACAATACAAAAAAACGAGCTGTCAACGCTTGTATTGTTAGCCTTTCACTTGTTAGTGAAATAAGCCTTGTGCGCGTAATTTTTTTACCTATTGTACAACCGTTCCAAACAAATGGCACGAAAATAAAATATACAGCCATTAATATAAATACAAGCGCAAGGTCGTATCGATAGTCGCCCAGGCTAATATTAAAGCGATTGAAGATGGCACCATAGTTTCCCGTTGCAAGTGCCACAACCGCACCGTACATAACAGAAATAAAAAACATATCAATAATGGAGGCACCTAGGCGATTCATTACCACCACTGGACGATGCATCTTTAACTTCATTTTATGTCGACTCCTTCGTATCCTTCTTTACCTCTTTCATCGTAACATTTCTAAAAAACATTGTAAATAACTCATATATTGGCGTTTCTTTCCCTTTTCTTGTACAATGTGTTACAACAGCGTTTTAGAAGGAGGACATCATATTGAAGCAATGGATAATCGTATTTGCTATTATATTGTTGACTGGCTGCACAGCGAATTCTACTCATTCCTCTTACACCATTAACGATGAATATGAACTGATTAATACTTCCGGAAACGCATTTGAACTTTTTCCAAAGCAAGACGCTATATATGCTACGCAATATATTCCAGCAAAAATTATAGAAATTGCATGGGATGATATATATATTATGGCAAAACAAATTGAAGAAAAATCAGACCCAAATAACCCAGAAGCAACGATTGCAAATAAACAAAACGAACATTATTGGATTATTGACGTGAAAAATAATCGCCGTTTTGGTCCTTATAACGAAAAACAATTTCAAGAGCAAAAGGAAGCGTTTCGAATTTCTAAATCATTACAAACCGTAGAAACATATATAAATGAACAAAACAAACAGTCAGCAAAATCATAGAACTGACTGTTTGCTCCAAGCCAAGCATTGTGAACGAGTATCTTCTCCCACGATATTTGATATTACTTCATGCGTTTATCATGATAATCAGGATGTTCACCTTTCATCGTAATAACCGCACCACAATTTTTACAAACCTCTATCTCCGCCACAGTTTGTGCAAATAAAGTAAGCTGACTTTCCATACTCGGGGCTACTGTTCCCTTTTCTATCTCTTTACTTCCACATTCATAGCATCTTTTTTCCACTTTTACTTCCTCCTTTGCACTCTATCCCTATACATTCGCTTCCATACGACAGATTTCCTGTTCTTTTTCCATGCAAAAAACCACCTCACTTTGAAAGTGAGATGGTGAATTTTTTCGGTTCAGACATATTTTCATGTGTATCGCCCATTGCAATAGCATCTGTTGTAAAGTCTATTTTGGTAATCTCTTTTTTCCCATCATTAAGTAATAACCCAATGATTCCTTCTCGTGTCTCACCTGGCTTGTAGTCTGCTCTCGTCACGCCTTTTGTACCAACTAACGTATCCTCTCCGTATAAAAAGTTTTGAGTCGGCACGTTAAATTGTTGATCTTCATTGATGACAACATCATTCATGGAGAAAAACTGTATTTCTTTATCACCGCTATTTTCTACTTTGTATGAAATCTCGACATAACGTACTGTATCACTGATGTCTTTTCCGCTTAATGAAGCATATAATTCCGCATCTTCTCGGCTCACTTCATCACCAAGTCTACGTTGTACTTCTTCCGGAGTTAATGCTGTATATACCTTCAATGTGTCTTTTGCATCCTGATTCATATGTGATAATGCAATGACTTTTACATCTTGTACATGAATTTTCATTGGGGCTACTTCAAATGTTTGATTCACTTGTTTCATTTGTTCTAATTTGAATGTCCCCCATTCTTTTTGTTTTACAGTCTGTCCAACTTTTTTCAATTTTCCGCCACCATATTCAGTTGTTTCTGGAATTGATTCTCTCTTCGTTTCCTTCGTTTCCTTCGCTTCCTTCGTTTCTTCTTTATGAAAACAACCACTTAATAAAACTATGAAACTACATAAAATACAAATACTTTTCCACGCTTTCATCACTCTACTCCTAACAATCTAATTCATAATTAAACTCGATAACACGAATCATTTCTTGTCCCGTATATTGCCGAAACAATGAAAAGTCCACAAAAAACACTTGTGATTTTTGATACTGTATAAATCCATTTTGATTTTTCGACATATAGCCGTGGCTATGGATAACAAAAGGTGACCTGCACTCGTTTTCTCTCTTTGTTTTCACTATGTCTGGGCAGGAAAAGGATCTGACCGCTTCTATGCATGACCGGATGCTCTCTCCCACCTAAAAAGAAGGGTTTTATGTCGTTTTTTTAATTTGTATTTATATATTATACTCCCTATTTGTAGAATTTGAAAATATGGGTCTACCAACGTATGGGCAATAAAGAACCCAAATGCCATAACCATTAACCAACCCCAATACTTCTACTTCTTTCTCGCTGGTGTAGAATCTACTTCTTTTATAGACCCTCAACATTTCCAAAGAACAAACACCGGCAACAAAAAAACCACTTATAAAAGCCTCACTTTATCATAACGACAACAATTATCCGTATGCAAGACTTATTTCCACATTCTGATATTCATATTAAAAATGATACAATACATATGTAATTTTCAGAAAAAGGCTTATATACTTTAGACGAGCCTGAAGCAGCTTTGTCACCGATGCGTCAACTCTCGATGCTCATCCGTATGCATGAGTTAGCCCAGCAGCAATCACGATTTATTATCGCAACGCACTCCCCTCTTTTGATGGCGTATCCAAATGCCAGTATATATTCTTTAACACAAGAAGGAATGAGTAAAGTAGCCTTAGAAGAAACAGAACATTATCAGACAATGAAACTCTTTTTTGAAGACCAGGATCGCTTGCTTCATCATCTATATAAATCCATTTTGATTTTTCGACATATAGCCGCGACTATGGATAACAAAAGGTGACCTGCACTCGTTTTCTCTCTTTGTTTTCACTATGTCTGGGCAGGAAAAGGATCTGACCGCTTCTATGCATGAATGGATGCTCTCTCCCACTTTAAAAGAAGGGTTTTATGTCGTTTTTTTAATTTGTATTTATATATTCCATTCATAGTATAAGAAAATACCGAAAATGATTATACATATCTATTTTAAACTACTCTACATCAAAAAAAGAAGCAGCATGAGCTGCTTCTTTTTATAATGCTTCTATAAACAATGCTACTCCAATGCCGCCACCGACACAAAGAGATGCAATTCCTTTTTCTAAACCTTGTCTTCTTAATTCATGAATTAAGCTGACAGTAATACGAGCGCCTGTGCAACCAATTGGATGTCCAAGTCCAACGCCACTTCCGTTCACATTTACTTTCTCACGGTTTAAACCAAGCTCTTTCTCTACCGCTAAGTATTGTGCTGCAAAAGCTTCGTTAATTTCTAATAAGTCAGCGTCTTCCACTGACCAATTCACTTTTTCTAAGCCTTTGCGAATAGCTGGTGCTGGTCCAATCCCCATAATCTTTGGATCTACACCTGCTACAGAATATCCAACGATTCTTGCTAACGGCTGCAATCCTTTTTCTTTCGCTTTTTCTTCACTCATTAATACTAAGGCTGCACTTCCGTCATTAATACCTGATGAATTCCCTGCAGTTACTGTACCACCTTTACGGAATGCTGGCTTTAACTTTTCCAATTTTTCTTGTGTAATATCTGCACGTGGATGCTCATCTTTTGCAAACACAACTTCTTTTCTACGCTCTTTTATCGTAATCGGAACAATTTGTTCATCAAAATAACCTGCTTCAATTGCCTGAAGGGCTAGTTGATGACTACGCAATGCGACCTCATCTTGTTCCTCTCTTGTAATCTTATATTGTTCAGCAAGATTTTCTGCTGTTTCACCCATCATAATGTTATGTATCGGATCTTCCAATATTTCCCACACTGTATCACGAATTTCTCCGTGCTGCATACGCTGTCCCCAACGATGCTGCTTTAATGCATAAGGGCTAGAGCTCATCGCTTCTACTCCACCTGCTACGACAATATCACTTACCCCTAATTGAATCTGCATTGCCGCTGACATAATTGCTTGCATACCAGAAGAACATTGACGCTGAATCGTATAACCTGTTACAGTATCAGGAAATCCGGCTGCTAACGCGGCAGTTCTAGCGGTATTCGCTTCATCTGTTCTTTGAATGCAATGTCCTAAAATTACCTCATCAACTTCGTGCGGTTCCACTCCACCTCTTTTTACAGCTTCTTGAAGTACAGGAACGATTAATTCCACTGGTTTTACATTTTTTAATGCTCCTCCAAAAGTTCCAATTGGCGAACGAACTGCAGCTGTAATTACCACATTATGCATCGTGCACTTGCCCCTCTCTTATGTCCCTAGTAAATTTTTGGATGGAATAACATAAGCTGTATATCTAGATTTATCATACTACAAACATACTAAAAAATCAAAATATTTAATATAGTAAGAATAGATAAAAATACAAATTAAAAAACCGACATAAACTCCTTCTTTTTAGGTGGGAGAGAGCATCCATTCATGCATAGAAGCGGTCAGATCCTTTTCCAGCCCAGACATAGTGAAAACAAAGAGAGAAAATAGAGAGAACAAAAAAATAGAGAGATTCCACCTCTCTATTCCGTTAATGCATATAAAAATTTTTGTAATATTTTTTCTGTCGTTTTATTTAATTTCGGTAATTTATCGGCAGGGAAATATCGAATATCTAATCCTTCTTCATCACACTTCATTTTCCCAATCACATGGTACGCTTGAAAAAGATTGATGACATTGAAAATCTCATCTCCATTCGGATAGCGATAATACAATTCTTTACCGGAAAGAACACCGAGAAACTGTAATGTCTCAGCCTCTAATCCCGTTTCCTCTAACAGTTCTCGCCGAGCTGTTTCTTTCGTTGTTTCTCCAAGCTCCATTGCACCACCCGGCACTCCCCAATCATATGTATCCGAACGATATTGAAGCAACACCTCTTGCTTTTCATTTAAAATGATAACTGCTGATCCTACAAGAATAAGCGGTCTAGTACCGACTAAATTTCGTAACTCTTCGATATACCCCATTGCATAACTCTCCTTTCATCTCCCTCCCTATCATAGCAAAATTCCTTATTTTTTTGTTCTATGTATTTGAAAATATTCTTCTCAATAAAAAAAAGGAAGCATTTACTTCCTTTTTTACTTCTAACCACGAAAGCTTTCATATTTCACATCTTCAAATGCTTTCTCAATCTCTTCATTACGATAATGAACATATGTAAAACGTCCTAATTCTACTAAACGAGCAATTTCTTGTAGTGCTTTTGTTTTTTCATATGCTTCCTCAATTGTTATATGTACATAAAATTTCATAAGTGGATGTTCATACAAAGATTCACCAACCTCCACATATACGTCCTTTACCCCTTGAACCACTCTTACATAACTTGCAAACTGATAAACAGCTTCACGATCCGAAACAATTTTAAATGTATACATGTATTCTCCCCCTTTTCTTTTTACTATACCAGAAAGAAACAAATATAACTTTATTGAACTATGAATATTTTCTGACTTATTTTGTTAATTATTTACGGTTCAAAATAAAGTGAAACTTTGATCAGTGGAGGGATTACTGCCCGCGAATAGCGGGATAAATAAGTCATACATTTGTCCCACTCTAACGATTAGTAGAAGTTTCACTTTCTAGGCATTTACTCCATACAAACCGTCCCTCTCCCACATACAGTATAGCAATTAACCGTTTTTTCATTCGAGGTGTATAGGATGTATCCATACGTCAATATATGTATTTGTATTACCCCAGGCTCCAACATTGCAAATGACCGCATTGCAAAAGATTTAGCAATTGCTGAATCTATATGGAAACCAATTTCATTTCAAATTATAGATGTCATCATATTAGATGAAGCATTTCGGTTTCACGATAGTGAAATTAGCTATTTAGAGTCTATTCAAAAACAACCAAAGGTTTCTTCTTTATTTAATACTTGTTTATCAGAAACGCCAGATTGCGATATTTATATTTGTTATATTGGGAGTAATTATTTTAAAGAGCAATCCGTTATTGCATGTGCTTACTCGTTAGCCATGCAGCAAAACATTACAGGCTATATCATACTTACAAATGCTGCTTCCCCTTTAAAAAACATATACACACTCGCTCACGAGCTCGGTCATGTTTTATTTACAAGGCGCATTCAAGGAAAGCTTACACATGCCGATCCTCACTCTCTAACGGGCTCTGAACATCATCCTTCTTCTACAAACCTCATGCATCCTATCGTTCCTCGTCCTGATATAGTCAACGTTGATTCTTTATTAACAAAAGAACAGCGAGATTTATCTTTACAAAGCCCTTTATTACGTAAAGAAAAAACGTAACGATGATAGTTACGGTTAAAAGAATATATTCCAGTCCATACAGTGAAACTTTAATCAGTGGGGGTGCTTTATCCCCCACCTAACTTCTTTGCTTTTTACTGAATTTTGAGGTGGGAGTTTTACTGCCCATTAGTGCGGGATAAACATACATATCCTGATGTATCATCTAATAAATTGCTAAAATAATCTTCGTCTTCCATAGAAGAAGTGGTGTCTTCCTCCTTTATTCCTTTTGTTCTTAAGTATACGCCCGTACCTATTAAAAACTTTTCGCCTTTCCTTCCAGTAATCGTTGCACGCTACTTTGCATCGCTTCCCAGCGTTCCATAAATTCATCTATTGCATCTTCACCTTTTTCTGTTAATGTATAATATTTTCGCTTTGGACCAGATGGAGATTCCTTCATTGTGCTTACAATTAATCCCTCTTTTTGCATCCGAATTAATAACGGATAAATACTACCTTCACTTGCCATTGTAAAACCATACTGCGCCAGTTTTTCGCTCATTTCATATCCATATATTTCTCCTTCAGAGATAATGGCAAGAAGGCATCCTTCAAGAATCCCCTTTAGCATTTGACTTGTCGACATAATTCAAATCCTCCCTCTATCTTGTTTTACAAGATAGATAAGTGTAAGTATCTTGCTTTACAAAGTAGTAGAGCAGAGGCTATTTTGTAAAACAAGATAGCTAAACATATTTTTCCCAAATGTTTGCAGGATTTCCTTTGTTTTTTCTCTAAATAGAGCAATAAGACTATTCTACCAATAAAGGAGTGCTTACTTGATGTTCACGAATCGCGTTGTATTTTTAACAGGTGCTGCAAGCGGAATTGGCTATGAAATGGGGAAAGCTTTTGCAAAGGAAGGTGCGAAAGTTGTAATCAGCGACCGTCTTGAAGATCGTTCCAAAGAAGCTGCCGAGCAGTTACGTCACGAAGGGTATGAAGCAATTGGAATGAAATGTGATGTCACGTCCGAACAAGAAATTTCACAAGCTATTTCTGAAACTGTTACACACTGGGGTTCACTTGATGTTTTAATCAATAACGCTGGTATGCAGCACGTTTCACCTATTGAAGAATTTCCAACAGATAAGTTTGAACAGCTCATTAAAATTATGCAAATCGCACCATTTATTGCGATTAAACACGCTTTCCCTATTATGAAAAAACAAAAGTATGGCCGAATTATTAATGTTGCATCTATTAATGGACTTGTTGGTTTTGCAGGAAAATCTGCTTACAATAGTGCAAAGCATGGTGTTATTGGTTTAACAAAAGTGGCTGCTTTAGAAGGAGCAGAACATGGAATTACTGTGAATGCCCTCTGCCCAGGCTATGTCGATACACCTCTTGTTCGCAACCAACTACAAGATTTAGCAACAACAAGAAATGTGCCGCTAGAACGTGTATTAGAAGAAGTCATCTATCCGCTCGTTCCACAAAAACGCTTGTTAGCAGCACAAGAGATTGCCGATTATGCTTTATTTTTAGCTAGTGAAAAAACAAAAGGTGTAACTGGACAAGCTGTTGTTATCGATGGTGGCTACATAGCGCAGTAGTTTTTTATCCCGCTATTTACAGGCAGTAAGACCCCCACTGATTAAAGTTTCACTTTAGCTTTTATATCACCAAACAGGCTTATGCTCTTACATGCATAAGCCTGTTCTGTTACCTCGTTTCATTCGGAGCCTCATATCTTGTCATTTGCTGTGGGAGCTTCTCAATTGCTACAATCACTCCATCTAACTTACTTTCAATTCGGTGCAGTAAATATAGCGTCACAACAATCGGAAACCCCACATTTCCAACCATAGATATCCATTCCTCCATGTGCTTCTCCTCCTTTCTTCTATATAAATAAGAGGAAGCAAAGAAAATTGGTAACAAAAAAACAAGCTAACATCTATCAGCTTGTTTTTCCAAATAATGAAGCAATTTCACCTTCATAATTTCCTTGTAAAATTCCTTTTTCGGTAATAATCCCTGTTATTAAATTATGCGGCGTCACATCGAATGCGGGATTATATACATCAATACCTATTGGTGCAATTTGCTTCCCATCAAGCTTTGTAACCTCAGATTCATCTCGTTCTTCAATAACAATTTCAGCACCCGTTTTCTTTGTAATATCAAATGTAGAAAGTGGAGCAGCTACGTAAAAAGGAATCTGAAAATATTTTGCTAGTATAGCTAAATTTGATGTTCCAATTTTGTTTGCTGTGTCACCGTTCGCCACAATTCGATCTGCCCCCACAATGATTGCAGCAACCTTTTTCGTCCGAATCGTATGTGCTGCCATATTATCTGTAATAAGTGTTACATCAATACCCGCTTGCTTTAGCTCCCATGTAGTAAGACGTGCACCTTGTAGGACAGGCCTTGTTTCACATGCGTATGCGTGCAAATTTATACCTCGTTCTTTTCCGATATAAAATGGGGCTAACGCTGTTCCATAGCGCGCCGTTGCAATACTTCCTGCATTACAAATCGTTAAAATACGGTCGCCATCTTTAAACTGTGTCAGCGCATTCTCTCCAATACTGCGGCACACTCTTTCATCTTCCTGCTGAATTTGAAGTGCTTCCTCTTCTAGTTTCTTTCTTGCTTCTTTAATTGTTGTTACATGCTGAATAGAAGCAGCAATCCGGTCGATTGACCAAAATAAATTAACCGCGGTTGGACGTGATGTCGCTAAATAGTTACAGTCTCTTTTAAATCGTTTTTGAAAGTCTTCGATATTTGTAACATCATATTTTTTAGCAGCAAGCGCTAAGCCAAATGCAGCTATAATTCCAATGGCTGGCGCTCCGCGTACTTCTAACATAACAATGCTTTTCCACACATCTTCAATCGTAGTTAATGTTTTATACTCTACAACATGTGGTAATTTCGTTTGATTTAATACAGCAATAGAATCCCCTTTCCAGCTTACAGAACGCGGAACGGCAACTGTTGTGCTCATATTCTTACTCCCTCTCCTGATACAATATATTGAAATAACGCTCGAAACACCTGGATATCTGCACCTGTCGTTTCATGTAACAATAATTCTCGGCCTAAATATAGCGCTTGTTTTTTTGCTTGAATTCTTCTTTTTCCGTCCACGATTCCATCTAAATCAGCTACATGTGCTAACCCAATTGTTCGGCGAATGATTTCACAACCAGCAAATCCAACTGCATCAGCAAAAATATTTTGCAGTACAATTGCTAACCACTGTTTCTCTTTCGTATATGATTCTACGCCTTCTAATACCCATAGTTTTGTAAAGGTTTCTACAAAATTACTCCACGTTTTTTCTATATGATAGAATAGTATATTTCTTTTCTCTTCTTCTCGTGACAGCGCATTTAGCAACAAATTCGCAATAAATTGTCCAAGATCAAATCCAAGCGGCCCAAATGTTGCAAACTCCGGATCAATCACCTTCGTTTCTGATGGAGAAGAAAAAATACTTCCTGTATGTAAATCTCCATGAATTAACGTTTCTTTTCTCGTTAAGAATTTATATTTACACTGCGCTGCCTGTAATTTTAGTTTTTTATCACACCAAAGTTCATCTAGGACTGGTTGCAGTGCTTCTTCGTAATCATTTGTAGCAGAATTTGCAAATGGATCTGTAAACACAAGATCTTCCGTTATTTTACATAGATCAGGATTCACAAACTGACCATCTAGTACTCTCTTTTCTTCTGATTGCAGCCCAAAATCTGAAGTGTAAAAAAGGACATATGCTAAAAAACGACCAATATGTTGTGATAAAAGCGGATAATCCTCACCCTCTATCAATCCTTTACGGGTAATTGTAAGATTCGATAAATCCTCCATTACCGTCACAGCTAGCGTTTCATCATGACCATATACTTTCGGTGCATATTCAGGCACATATTTCCCGAAAATCTGTAGCGCTTGATTTTCAATTGTCGCCCGTCCTAATGAAAGTGGCCAACTTTCTCCAACAACTTTTGCATATGGAAGAGCCTGTTTTACAATGATACCGTGCTCCCCATCATGAAGACGGAACACATAATTTAAATTTCCATCCCCAATTTCATGACAAGTCACCTTTGCACCTTTTTCAAAGTACCCATGCTCTTTTACATATTGGATTGCTGTTTCTTCTGTTAATGATTGATATCCCATCTTCTTCTCCCTCCTTTTTAAATCTCAGGGTTTTTCATCATAAGAAAAACCCCTTTTAACGACGAAAGAGGTTTGAAGTTTATCTTCTCCCCTCTTATCTGTCAGAAAGCTTTCCTTTCTGCTGGAATTAGCACCGTGCCTTAATGGCGCATACGCGCCCCATTTCACAATGGTATTACGGTCGGTTGCTGGGTTTCATCGGGCCAAATCCCTCCACCTGCTCTTGATAAGAGTTGCAATATTTGAATTTTCAAGTTTCTGATGAAGACTATAACAAGAATAAAAATCACTTGTCAACATTTTTTCCGTAAAAGCCCCCTGATCAAAATTTCACTTTATTTGTATAGATCTGGACGGCGATCAACAAAGACAGGAATTCCTTTTCGTACTTCATTGATTTTTTCTAAGTCCAGTGCACCATGCAAAATAGATTCTGTTTCATCTGCTTCCGCTACAATTTATTGTGATAGGTAAGGCTTTGAAGTTATCTACACCTTTTCCCCCACATCACACCGTACACGATAGTTTCCCATCATACGGCGTTCCATCGTTTCCAACTGACACTATAAGTTATTCTAGATTGTAATCGGTTCGTTTTCAGACTTAGTACGAAGTTTATTTAATTTGTTTAGTGATTTTTCGTTAAAATTAAGCGAGAGAAGCACGTGTTTTATCTTCACTATGTCGGTCATGTGAATTAATTTATGGACGAATGAGTCAACAATGACTAGATTACTGTAAGTATCCGTTCCTCCCTTGTTAAGGGGAACTACGTGGTGACAATGTACTCTGTCAATTCCAATAACATCACCAATTACGTAACATTTTCCATATTGAGCGACATATTTAGATATCCTATTGTCGTTATATTCGATGCTCCTATTTTTTGAATAGGTAGTCATAACTTGTTTAAGAACGTCCCGAGGTATGGCTTTAAGATTTTCATGGATTTTACTTCTTCCCTTAACCGTGTAGTTACAAATACTTTGAGAGAAATTCCATGGGTTTTTATGGTGCATACCAGTGATAGGGAGTAACGGTATGTTACAAACCGAATATATTTTGGTATTAGGCAGAATGCCTTTGGCTCGCTTTTGAAAATTCTTAGGAGTTTCACTGAAACAAATTTTCTTACTATTCTCCCTAAGTCTGTTTTTGATGGATTTGAGAAGAGTGTAGCAAATCTCTGTCAAATCAATGTATATTTTGGTAGCATATTTGTAATAATTTTGTATGCCAATAAGGGTAGTGTTGTATCTTATCACAGCTTCCGCTGTTGGGTTTCTCTGTATCTCTTTAATTTTGTCCCTGAGGATTCGTTTAGTCTTTTGTATGGCTTTATCTGTCATACTAGTTTTGGCAACATACCCATGTCTTGATTGTTTTTGTTGGACTAGTTTGACCTTGAATCCTAAGAAGATAGACGAATTCTTTTTGAGATTTACAACCTTAGATTTCTCTGTGTTTACATCGAGTCCAAGGCGCTTCTTGAGAAAATCAACAGTGGCATAATAGAATTTCTTTGCATCTGTATATGATTTACACATTATTTTAAAATCGTCTGCGTAACGCACAATATGTCCACCTTTAAGATTTCTATTCTTGCGTGCCCACACAAGCCATCCTGGTGACAATTTTGCATTCTTGGGAGTAAAGTTCTCCCATTGGTTACAAATCCACCAATCCAGTTCATTAAGTACGATATTGGAGAGTAATGGTGAAATAATACCACCTTGCGGTGTACCTTTAGTAGGAATTCCCTCCCCATGGATTTCAGATTTGAGAATTTTTGATATCACACATAGAAGTGATTTATCTCTGATTCCCAGTGTCCACATCTGCTTTAAGAGTTTTCCATGATTGACATTATCAAAGAATCCTTTGATATCAATATCTACACAGTAATGGTTGCGATATATATTCATAAGACTAACCATACGACTTAAGGCATGATGTGTACTTCTGCTTGGTCTAAATCCATAACTATGGTTATAGAATTTTGCTTCACAGATAGGTTCCAAGACTTGTAATATACTTTGTTGGACTAACCTATCCCAAATGGTAGGGATACCTAGGGGACGTGTTTTGTTACTTCCCTCTTTAGGAATATTTACTCTCCTAACAGCGTTAGGACGATATCGTTGTAGTCTGCTTCTGACCTGCTTAATAATTTGTGAGTCATTCAGATGCCAAATGTCTTTGATTGTTAATCCGTCTACGCCAGCTGTTTTACTACCCTTATTAGTTTTGATGTTTCTATATGCTAATCTAATATTTTCTTCTGAACCAATAATGTCCATTAACTTATAGAAATTGTTACCATTGAGACTTTGCGAATATAGTTCGTCATATTGAGATTGCATGTCGTAATATTCGTTATGTCTAAGTTTGGTTTTCTTCAACATGGGCTGTAGCCTCCTTTCTTGCAAGAAGCACTACATCTCTTAGTCTTACCCGAATCCATGCTAACCGTTGGTAACTGTTCAGTCTTCAATCGACTAGTGGCTATCCCTCCACGTTCGTTAGACGCTTCATCGGTACTGTGCCACCACTTTCACTACCATAAATCTAGGTTATATATCGGACTAATATCATCCGTACTTTCCCTAGAAACGTTTCATCGGAAGCAAGCCCTCCGCGTTGGTAGCTTACCACGTTCCGTCATTCTTATCTGTGCATATACACTTTTAGGTTTCTCCTATAAGCCTGTTATCTTGATATTGCCTGTAACAATATATGGACGTTCATAAAGGAGACTTTTACTAATCCACAATAACGACACTAATTGTGTCAGCATACCTTTCGATATGCTCCCATTATAGACCCGTACAATCGGAGATTCGTCTGCACATTCAAAGCTCGTATTGCATTATTGTACATTCTAACCATAAGTGTTTTATAGACTCCCGGCCTATAGGCTACACCATCCACCTCTGGACAGCTTTCGTATCTTTTCGATTTACGGTAGCTCTCAGCCGACTTCTTCGAACTTCATACGATTTGGTTCTTGCTAACTTCGTCGCATGTCGAAGGTTTAGAGAAAGCCCTTCAAGGCGTTACCCTATCATTTGACTTTTCAGAATGACAGTTCACTGTTGAACTGTTGTTCGACAGTGCCTAAGCTTTTCACTTAGGAACGTGTCGTACCTCCCCATGGATCAATAATAAGAGAGTGACCAGCAAACACATTATTCGGATCTTGCCCAGCTCTATTACACGCAACAACATAACATTGATTTTCAACTGCTCTCGCTTGAAGAAGTAAACGCCAATGTGCTAAACGCACAAGCGGCCATTCTGCTACAACGAATAATACATTTGTTCCTCTTGCGGTATGAACACGCATCCATTCTGGAAAACGAATATCATAACAAATTACACCTGCACACTGCACACCATCAAGTGTAAACTCTCCCGTTCCATCACCAGCTATTAAATAGTTGGGCTCATCCATCAATTGAAACAAATGCACTTTACTATACTCATGTTGCAGTTGCCCCTCACGATTGACTGTATACATTGTATTGGTAATACCTTGATCAGTCTGTTTCGCAATGGAGCCACCAACAATATTTACACCATATTGCTTCGCCCATTCTGAAAGAAGTTGTTTTGTTTGCACTCCGGCTTGATCAGCAATTTCGGTAAGTCTTTGTAAATCATATCCCGTTGTCCAAAGTTCCGGTAATACAATCACATCTGGATTTTCTTTCATCGCTTCTTCTATTTTCTTCTTTGCATTTTTAATATTTTTTTCCACAGAACCAAAAGCAATGTCCATTTGAACACAAGCTACTTTCATTTTGTCCGCCCCATTCTCTTTTATTTTTTTCTTTACAAAAAGTTGGAAAGGTTATATCATTTGTCACTAGAATTGTAACAACTTTCAAAAGAGGTGGAAAGTATGAAACATTTTCAACCTTCCGAGATTGTAACATCATTACCAACACAATTTTTTGCTTCACTCGTTGCTAAAGTAAATAAAGTGGTGCAAGCAGGACACGATGTTATTAATCTAGGACAAGGAAATCCAGATCAACCAACACCGCAACATATCGTAACAGCTTTGCAACATGCGGCAGAAAAAGCAATTCATCATAAATATCCACCATTTCGTGGACATGAAAGCTTAAAAGAGGCTGTCGCTACGTTCTATAAACGCGAATATGGTGTGGAAGTAAACCCAAAAACAGAAGTAGCTATTTTATTTGGTGGTAAAGCAGGACTCGTCGAATTACCACTTTGTTTCACAAATCCTGGAGATACGATTCTCGTGCCTGATCCCGGATACCCTGACTATTTATCAGGCGTCGCTTTAGCGAAAGCACAATTTGAAACCATGCCATTATTAGCAGAAAATGATTTTTTACCAGACTATACAAAAATCGACCACAACACTGCTGATAGAGCAAAATTAATGTTTTTAAATTATCCAAACAACCCGACTGGTGTTACTGCATCAAAAGAATTTTTTGAAGAAACGATTTCTTTTGCAAATGAGCATGATATTTTAGTTGTACATGACTTTGCTTACGGAGCAATTGGTTTTGACGGTAAAAAACCAACGAGTTTCCTACAAGCAAAAGGTGCGAAGGATGTTGGGATCGAGATTTATACATTATCAAAAACATTTAATATGGCTGGCTGGCGTATCGCTTTTGCCATCGGTAACGAAAGTGTAATTGAAACTATTAATTTACTACAAGACCATATGTATGTCAGTATTTTCGGTGCGGTGCAAGAAGCAGCTTGTGAAGCACTATTAAGCTCGCAAACTTGCGTGAATGAACTGGTAGAACGCTATGAATCACGAAGAAATGCACTCATTACAGCTTGCCGCTCTATTGGCTGGAATGTTGTCGCACCAAATGGATCGTTTTTTGTATGGCTTCCCGTTCCTGATGGATTTACATCGGCACAATTTGCTGACTTATTGTTAGAAAAGGCACACGTAGCAGTTGCTCCTGGCATTGGATTTGGTGAATATGGAGAAGGCTATGTACGCGTTGGATTATTACATACAGAAGAGCGGCTGCAAGAAGCTGTCCAACGCATCCAAAAATTAAAAATTTTTAAAAACCCATTGACAAATTAAATGCGATGTGAAAAAATTCAGATATCGAAAAAATTTAAACATTTCTAAATACTTCTTATCAAGAGCAGGTGGAGGGACGAGCCCGACGAAACCCGGCAACCGATCTACAATTGTAGACACGGTGCTAATTCTCGCAGCATTATGCTGACAGATAAGGAGCTGGTTGTAAAAAAACCTCTCCTTAGCTGAGAGGTTTTTTTATTTAACTAGGAGGTTATGAAAATGAGCGGAATAACAGCAACATATTTAATCCATGATGATTCTCACAATTTAATGCAAAAAGCAGAGCAAATTGCACTCGGTTTAACGATTGGTTCATGGACACATTTACCACATTTATTACAAGAACAATTAAAACAACATAAAGGCACTGTCATTGGTGTCGAAGAATTAGAAGAACAAGAACATGTTAATACTTATCTTGGTAAAAGAATTACACGTGGACTGATTAAAATTCATTATCCAGCGCTAAATTTCAGTCCTGATTTACCAGCAATTTTAACAACAGTATTTGGAAAATTATCACTAGATGGCGAAGTAAAACTTATCGATTTAACGTTTTCAGATGACTTAAAAGCGACATTCCCTGGTCCAAAGTTCGGTATTGAAGGAATCCGAAATCTTTTACAAGTTCATGATCGTCCTCTTCTTATGAGCATTTTTAAAGGTATGATTGGTCGCAACATCGGATATTTAAAAACACAATTACGTGATCAAGCAAACGGTGGTGTAGATATCGTAAAAGATGATGAAATTTTATTTGAAAATTCATTAACGCCACTCACACAGCGGATTGAGTCAGGAAAAGAAGTGTTACAGTCTGTATATGAAACATATGGTCATAGGACGTTATATGCGGTTAACTTATCAGGACGCACATACGATTTAAAAGATAACGCGAAACGTGCTGCCCTGGCTGGTGCAGATGTTCTTCTATTCAATGTATTCTCTTATGGATTAGACGTACTTCAATCACTTGCAGAAGATGATGATATATCAATCCCCATTATGGCTCATCCTGCCGTAAGCGGTGCTTATACTTCATCAAAATTATACGGATTCTCTTCTCCGTTACTACTTGGAAAACTACTTCGTTATGCTGGTGCAGATTTCTCTTTATTCCCATCTCCATATGGCAGTGTTGCACTGGAGAAAGAAGAAGCGCTTCTTGTCTCAAAAACACTCGTTGATGAGAATGAACCGTTGAAGAGTAGTTTCCCTGTCCCATCAGCCGGTATTCATCCTGGCTTTGTTCCCTTTATCCTTCGTGATTTTGGCACAGATGTTGTCATTAACGCAGGTGGCGGTATTCATGGTCATCTAGCTGGTGCACAGGGTGGCGGAAAAGCATTTCGAGCAGCTATCCGTGCAACATTACAAGGAACGCCACTACATGAAGTGGACGATACTGATTTACATGCAGCATTGCGATTATGGGGCAATCCATCTGACGAGGTGAAATCATGAACATTCGAATCTTTTGTGATTTTGATGGCACAATTACAAATAACGATAATATCATTGCCATTATGGAGAAATTTGCTCCACCAGAAGCGGAAACAATTAAACAAAAAATTTTATCACAAGAGATTTCTATTCAAGAAGGTGTAGGGCAACTATTTTCTCTCTTACCTTCTAATTTACGAGATGATATAACTACTTTCATAAAAGAAACCGCAGTTATTCGAGCTGGCTTTCAAGAGTTTGTACAGTTTGTCCAAATAAACCATATTTCATTTCATATTATATCAGGAGGAATGGATTTTTTCGTCCACCCTCTTCTTGAAGGACTAATTGCTTCAAATCACATTTATTGTAATACGACTGATTTTTCAGGTGAAACAATTAAGGTGAACTGGCCACATCCGTGTGATGAGCATTGTAAAAACGAATGTGGTCTTTGTAAGTCAACACTTATTCATCAACTCGGTTCACAAGGTGATTTTAACATTGTAATCGGTGATTCGATTACAGATTTACAAGCAGCAAAACTTGCTAACAAAGTATTTGCTCGTGATTTTCTCACTGCAAAATGTAAAGAACATCATATTCCCTATACATACTTTGAAACATTTTATGACGTACAAACAGAAATCCAGCAATTGTTGGAGGTGGTAAAATGAAACAACTTTTTCGTCAATGGCAAGAACTGAGTGAATTAAAAAAGGAATTAACTGATCGTAACTGGTTTCCCGCTACAAGTGGAAACATTTCAATAAAAGTGAGTGACACCCCGCTTACCTTTCTTATTACAGCAAGCGGTAGAGATAAAACAAAAACAACACCTGATGATTTTCTACTAGTTGATCACACTGGAAATGCTGTTTTAGAAACAGATCTACGACCTTCGGCAGAAACATTACTACACACTCACATTTACAACTATACAAAAGCTGGATGTGTCTTGCACGTCCATACGACTGATAACAATGTGATTACAAACGTATATGACAAAGAAGTCTTACTTTCTAATCAGGAAATTATTAAAGCACTCAACATTTGGGAAGAAAAAGCCTCTATCCGGATCCCAATTATTGAAAATCACGCTCACATTCCAACCTTAGGGGAGGAATTCCATAAACATATCCATGAAGATACAGGAGCTATATTAATTCGCAACCATGGCATTACAGTTTGGGGGAAGGATAGCTTTGATGCTAAAAAAAGATTAGAAGCATATGAGTTTTTATTCCAATTTCATATCAAACTATTATCAATTCAAGGAGGCGTTTCTAATGGCGCAAATTCGTATTCATGAAATCAACACTCGTATTGAAAATGAAGTGGAAGTTGAGCAATTTTTACAAGGAGAAGGTATTTTATATGAGAAATGGGATATTTCAAAGCTTCCAGCTCATTTAAAAGAAAACTACACCTTAACAGATGAAAACAAAGAAGAAATTTTAACAACGTTTTCTGAGGAAATTGCTGATGTTTCAGGGCGTCGCGGTTATAAAGCGCATGATGTCATTTCACTCTCAAGCGCGACGCCAAATCTTAATGAGTTATTAATCAACTTTAAGCAAGAGCACCATCATACAGATGATGAAGTTCGCTTCATCGTTTGCGGACATGGCATCTTTGCCATTGAAGACAAGGATGGTCGCTTCTTTGATGTTGAACTTGAGCCTGGTGATCTTATCTCTGTACCTGAAAATGCAAGACATTATTTTACATTGCAAGATGATCGCCAAGTTGTAGCAGTTCGTATTTTTGTTACAGCAGAAGGCTGGGTTCCTATTTACTAAGGTAGTTAGTTGAATAGAAGGAATTGGTACCCCTTTTCCAACCTTTTATTCACTCTACATATATATACATCCTCCTATAGAACAGGCTTATTTCACTGTAGTGAAATAAGCCTAATTTTTTGTTCTTTTCTTCGAAATAAAACATTTCTCTCACTTTTAATTTTATCAAGTGTATTTATCAAAAAAATTTGAACATTCTTTGAACTTTTTCTGAAAATTCTGTTTAAAATGTGCTATAATACAAATAATAGAAAAAGAAACTAAAATTGCAAATAGAGGGGGAAAAACATGAGTTTAATTATGGCACTTATAATCGGTGTTACTTGTGGTGCTGTTCCTGCAATTCTGGGGGCGATTATGGAGGAATTAGAAATCGGTATGATGGGTTTTGTCGCATCTTCTGTAAGCGCTTTACTTTTTGGTTTGTACGGTGCTATTCCTGTTGGTATACTCTTTGCATTTTATATATTACGCCACGCTCGCACAAAACAATTTAGCCGCAATCATATGGGCAAAATTATTCCATTTCCAATTGAAAGATCTCGCCGTGCTTCAAGCTTATAATAAACTGAAACTTTCACTGCTATTTTTCATATCCTCACAAATAATCTATCCTATAAATCCTACTATGACAAATCATTATCTTCCACCTATATGTAACGGTTACTGAGACCAAAATAAAAAGTCCTCAAACGAGGACTTTTTATTTATTCTCTTCTAAAAACTGAAATAGCTCTTGTAAATGAAGCGCGTCCTCTCCATAACTAACGGATACATAACACGTTTCCTCAATTTCAGCATGCATATATAAATCAATACTCTCACGATCGTACTTTAAAGCTAAATAAAATTCCATTTCTTCTAGCATTTTCTTTATTGTGCGAATTACATAACGTCTTGTCTCATCACGTCCATATTCAAATGATGGCTCAAAATCATATTTTTGTTTAAAGGCAGCTCGTTGCTTTTTATTAATCTCTATACACTTTGCACGTTGTACAGCATCAATCATTCCATCAAATTTTTCTAAGTTCATCATTTTACCCCTTTAAGACGATGTTCAAAAAGTCCGGTAAAGATAGCTATCACACTTCTTCGTTACGTCCCCACTCCGGTACTCATGTAGTTCAATCTACACTCCGTACCCTCCTGGCTTCCGCGCCTCGAACTACTCGGCTCTCTTTATCCTCCTTTTTGAACAATCACTTTATGTATTTTTTGTATAATACTTGCGTTCCACTGTTTTCCTCGCCTGCTTGTATTAATTGCTCATATAAATCTTTCGCAAGAGTTAAACCTGGTACAGATAAATCTAATTTCTCAGCCTCATCTAACGCAATCTTCATGTCTTTCATAAAGTGTTTTACATAAAACCCTGGTGCAAAATCTTCTTGCAGCATACGCGGAGCTAAATTACTTAAAGACCAACTACCAGCGGCTCCAGTTGAAATACTTTGCAAGACCTTATCTGGATCTAAACCTGCTTTCTTCGCATAAGCTACCGCTTCACAAACCCCTATCATATTAGAAGCAATTGCAATTTGATTACACATTTTTGTATGTTGTCCGCTTCCCGCAGCTCCTTGCAGCTTAATATTTTCTCCCAATCGCTCAAATAGAGGACAACATGCATCATATACTTCTTGCTCTCCACCAATCATGATTGCAAGTCGCCCTTCTTTCGCTCCAATATCTCCTCCGGATACGGGAGCATCTAGCGTATACACACCTTTTTTATTTCCCTCTTCATATATACGCTTTGCAAGAGTTGGTGTGGATGTTGTAAAGTCAATCGCAATAGTCCCCTCGCTTGCATGCTGCAGAATTCCTTCTGTTCCAAAATAGATTTCTTCTACATCATGCGGATAACCGACCATTGTCATGACAACATCCACGTTCTTTACCAGCTCTTTTGGTGTATTACACCAGTGTGCTCCAGCTTCTAATAAAGAAGCTGCTTTTTCTTTCGTACGGTTATATACATATACTGTATAGCCACCCTGTAGTAAATGATGTACCATACTTTTCCCCATAACACCTGTACCGATAAAACCAATCGCAGCTGATGACAATATTTGTTTCATCCACTCATCCCCTTTTCTCTAATAAATCACTTACCATCTTTCGGAATTCCTTATTAAAATCATCATTAATACCATCTTGCACATTTGAAAATAGAATTACAAATATTTGACGATCCCAATTAAAATTATTAAATGTGTTCCACCCAGCAACTACACCATGATTATGATAATAGTCAGGATTAATATAGAAACCAAATCCATAGTTTCTTCCTGATGGTGGTGTAATCATCTGCTGTAAACTTTGTGGTGAAAAAAGCTTTCCACTCATAATAGCTTCATCAAGTTTTTTCATATCCGTAGCAGTTGTATACATTTCACCACAACCATATAACCAATTCATTGCTAATCTTGGTGCTAGTACAAGTTTTTGTTCTTTCTGTTTATATCCTTTCGAAAAATTCACATCACCTGGCACTTGATTTCCCATACCTGTTTCATGCATACCAGCTGGTACAAAAATATATTCTTTTATATACTTGTCTATTGGTTGACCAGAAACCTTTTCTACAATATAAGCTAGCACCATATAATTATAATCCGTATATCCCCAACCTGTCCCCGGTGGAAAATCAACTTTTTGTTTCCCAATCCATGTCACTAAATCTAAACGCGATGCCGCATTTACTTTTCCCTTTCCTTTACTCGGCAACCCCGACGTATGTGTCAATAATTGTTGTAAGGTAATATTTTTTTCCATTGGGAAAGAAGGGATATATTTATTCACATTATCTTGAATATTTAATTTCCCTTTTTCTTGTAACTGCAAAATCGAGGTCGATATTGTCATTTTTGTAATCGAACCCGTTCTGTATTTTGTTTGCGGCGTATTTTCAATTTTATTTTGAACATCTGCATATCCATACCCTTTATTGAGTACAATATGATTTTTATCTGCAACAAGAACTGTTCCATTAAACCCTTTTTCTTTTAAATATTGATCTAATTTTTGTGCTACACTTGAATAATCAATTGATGGTTCCTTCTCTTTTTCTGTATTTCCTTGTACTTGTGCTTCAACAGAAGGGGCTATTTTTGAAGCGTGGAAATCTTTCTTTACAGTTTCTTTCCAAAATAGATATGTACTTCCACCTATGATAAAACAAATAAAAACCATAATTATCAATCTTTTTATCATTAATAAACCTCCAAGGTTACTTCATAATAAATGGTCCCCCTTCTTTCTATTATCGGTCAACAAAAAAAAATCGCAACACTTTGTTACGAAAAATTCACATTTTTGCTTTTCTATATATAAATCCATTTTGATTTTTCGACATATAAGCCGCGGCTATGAATAACCAAAGGTGGCCTGCACTCGTTTTCTCTCTTTGTTTTCACTATGTCTGAGCAGGAAAAGGATCTGACCGCTTCTATGCATGACCTGATGCTCTCTCCCACCTAAAAAGAGGGGTTTTATGTCGGTTTTTCAATTTGTATTTATATATAGTAAATGCAAGTTTCATTTTCTTATTGAATTGTTCATCGATAGTTAGAAAGTTTCCATCTTATAAAGCCTCTTAATCAACAAAGGTATTTTAGCTACTTATTAACTAAAATACCTTTATTTATTTCATCCTAATTTTATTTGTTCGTTATATCTTTATTACAAAAAAATCCATTCAAAATTCATTCTATATGAAACATAATAAAGGCTTTTGATTCTTTCTATCGAACTCTACCGGTATTTCAATGTAGAGAGAGGAAGTATCCCTATGATGAAACGACCTATATATTACCACGATATGGAAAAACGCTTACAGGAAGTTGAAAATGCCATGAAAAAGGAGAACAACCGCCGTTCTTTGTATCACTTTATAAATTCTTTAATGCGTTCTATATAACCGAACTTGATTCTTCCCATTTTTTTTTGCTTCATATAAAGCAATATCTGCTCGCTGTATTAACTCTTCTTTTGTGATCCCTTTGTCACATAAAGCAACTCCAAAACTAGCGGTTAACTTCGAAATCCCAGAAAATTGTTTTGTTTCAATAAAAAAACGTAGCGATTCTGCAATTTGAAAAGCCTCTTTTTCCGTTGTATCCATCACTAGCATAATAAACTCTGCTCCTCCCCACCTTGCAAAAGTATGGTGCGGTGCTAGTTTGGATTTCATCAGGTCTGCTAACTGAACTAATGCTAAATCACCAAAATCCCGACCATATGTGTCATTGACCTTTTTAAAATCGTCTATATCAAACAAAATAAGCGCTATTGTTTGATTCATTCGTTGTCCATTTTCCCACATTTCTTCCAATAGCTGTTGAAACTTCAAGCGGTTGTATATCTCTGTTAAAGAATCCATTGTCGCAAGACGTTCTTGCTCTTGATATACTTCATCCAATTCAGTAATATCCGTACACTTAACAATAAACCTGGACAAATCTTCTGGTAAAGAAGCAGCTCGCAATAAAAAGACAAACTCTTCCCCCGCATCATCATACATTTTAATCTTTCTTGCTTGAGATAAACAATCATCTAGCCAAGTGATATCATGACTTGCTGCATAGTATCCATTTTCTTGTACAAAATGTTCAGCAAATATAATATGATGCTCATGATACGAAAATAAGTCTTCATATCCAAAAAAGCGTAAAAAATTTGTATTACAGTCAACAATCTCATCATCTTCCACAATAAATAATAAATCATTTTGAAAATCAAACATCATTTGAAGCAGCTCCTGCTGTATCATCACTTGCTGTAGTAAAGATAATTGATAGACACTCTTGTTCACCTCTGCTAAGACAGCCTGAGGAGTAATAGGAGCTATAACAATATTTCGTATCCCAATTGTAAGCAATTCTAGAAATTTCGATGTAACTGGCTGATCCCAAATCACAATAAAAGAGCTCTGTGAATTATACATGCTTTTTATACACTCTACTTGCGCACCATTCGATACGTATATAATTACGATTTGCGGTTGCACTTTTTCAAACAATATTTTTCCTTCTTCGAAACTACTTGCTAAAAACATACATTTTGGTTGTACATTCGCAACAGTGTGTCGGTGATTACAACCTTCTTCTATATAAAGTACATTTACACGGAGATCCTGCAATACATTTTGAAATACCGTATTCTCTAACAAAAAATGTAGTATGTTCACCACTAGGCTTCACTCACTTCATATATCCTGTTCTACTCAATTCCCCACGATCCTTTTTTACAAAAGATAGTTATCAAAAAAAACCGATTGTTGAGGGCTGAGCATCAGCAGAAACGAAGAACTCTCCCACTGACGGGAGCTTTACTTTCAATACCGTTTCTTAGCTGCGAATCATCTTTTTATTGTATGACAACAATAATAACAATGTTTGTGCGAATGTCTTTTCTTAGAGGAAGTTCAAAAAATCCGGTAAAGATAGCTGCCCTATTTCTTCGTTACGTCGCCAGTCCGGTACTCATGTAGTTCCAGCTACACTCCGTATCCTCCTGGCTTCCGCACCTCAAACTACTCGGCTCTCTTTATCCTCCTTTTTTGAACACGTACTCTTATTCTATTCTTAAAAAACTTGACAATTAAAATGAAGATATTATATTCTTTTACAGTGATAACTTACAAAATGTAAGTAGAGAATATTTTTACATTTGAACTTTTACAAATCGAAGTAAAATCTGGAGGACATATTATGACACAGCAAGATTTCTTTACTGTTTTATACGAGCGCACATCCAATCGTGCATTCAACCCTGAGAAAGAAATTTCAAAAGAAGAATTACAAGAAATTTTAAAAGCAGCTGGACAGGCGCCATCCGCTTGGAACTTACAGCATTGGAAGTTTCTTGTTTTCCAAGGTGAAGATGTACAAAATCGTTTGCATCCAATCGCTTATAATCAACAACAAATTTTAGATGCTTCTGCAGTAGTTGCTGTTTTAGGTGACCTAGAAGCAAATAAAAATATTGCTCCTGTGTACGGACCTATTGTTGAGCAAGGGTTTATGAAAGAAGAAGCAAAAGAACGTTTAGCACAGAACATTGAATCTGCATACCAACGTGAACAATATCCACGTGATGCAGCTTTCTCTAATGCTTCCCTAGCAGCTATGCAACTTATGCTTGCAGCAAAAGCAACTGGCTGGGATACTTGCGCAATTGGTGGTTTTAATCCACAAGCACTAATGGAAGAATTCAATGTTTCTTCTCGTTATGTACCAATCATGCTTATTACAATTGGTGAATCTACATTAAAAGGACATCCAGCACCACGTATGAAGATAGACCAAGTAGCAGAATGGGCAAAATAGGGTGAAACTTTTCTCAATGGGGATTTTATTCATCCCCACTGAGAATTAGTTGAAAAAATCGGGCTCTTGTGGCCAGTTTTCCCCTTCAAAATTCTTTGCATCCTACAGAATTTTGAAGAGGTGTATTACTGCCCGTTAGTACGTAATCAGAGACGAAGGGGATTCACCTTCGTTTTTATTTCGTTTGTCATTTCCTTGTAATATTCCAATATATAAAGCGACATTTTATCACAAAAAACAAATAGTTCATTTCTTATTTATATCCAAAAATGACGTATTTTGTCGAACTATGTTCATCCCTTGAAATATAGGGATGTCTATTTGTTACATTTATGATACAATAGTAACAAATAGATAACAAGCGAGGGATTTTCATTGAATTCATATGGGAGCTTTATTGCACTTTTAAGCTATGTTGTAACTGTACTGCTTCTATACTTTATTGGAGATGCCACTAATATTTCAGTACTACAATTTCCTAAAGAAAAAGCACTACAGCTAGAAGAAGGACTACATACCTCACGATCTATCGTACCATTACTTCTGGCTCTTCCTGTGTATGCAATCGTTTTATATAAAAGTAAAAAAGCGTAAAAGACTACCTTTCTATAAATAAAGGTGGTCTTTTTTATATAAATACAAATTAAAAAACCGACATAAAACCTCTCTTTTTAGGTGAGAGAGCATCCGACCATGCATAGAAGCGACCATATACCGAAAAATCAAAATGGATTTATATAGTACATACACCCTTCTATCCGTCACACTCTAGGCATTTGTCTATCATAAGATTAATATGAAGTAATACACAACCATTTGGGCTACTAAAATGAGAAAATATCCCAGTAAAAATTCCACGCTCTGTCCAATCACCACATATGCAACTTACATACATTATAAGTGTGAAGGGGGTGATGAGAATTATGTTTGGATCATTTGGATGTCGTGATGATTTTAGAGATTGTCACTTTGACAGAGATTGCAAGAGAGATGATTTTCGTAGAGATGATTTCCGTAGAGATGATTCCCGCAAAAGATCAGCTGTTTGTAATGTGCTTGTTAATATTTCAATTGGAACAAAAATTTCTCTTCTAAAAATTAAAGATCACGGTACGTTCCGTGATGTAGTCTTTGAAGGATTTTCCTGTGGGGTCGCGCTTTTCTCCGATCAAGACCGTAGAAAAGATTGGGATCACGAAGATGATTGTAATAAAAACTGGCACAAAGACAAATTTAAAGGCTTATTACGCGTTTGCCCAGAGGATATAATTGCGATTGCAATTTAAGTAGTCTATTTCTAATCTTTTAAGTTAATATAATCAACCTGCATGTATTAATAAAAAAACCTGAGACCGATTTCAATTCGGCTCAGGTTTTCTTTTCATTAGATGCTTTTTACAAGTTCAACTACTTCTTCAGCAGTCGACATGTTTAAAGCTTTTTGTGCTAACTCTTCCATTTGTGCTTTTGACAACTTGCGAAGTTGTGTTCTTGCAGGAAGAATAGATGTTGCACTCATGCTGAATTCATCTAACCCTAATCCAAGTAATAATGGGATTGCAAGCGCGTCTCCTGCCATCTCACCACACATACCAACCCATTTTCCTTCTTTATGAGCAGCATCGATAACCATTTTTACAAGACGTAAAATAGATGGGTTATACGGTTGATATAGGTAAGCTACACGTTCGTTCATACGATCCGCAGCCATTGTGTATTGAATTAAGTCATTTGTTCCGATAGAGAAGAAATCAACTTCTTTCGCAAACTGATCTGCTAATACCGCAGAAGCAGGAATTTCTACCATCATACCTACTTCAATAGCGTCAGAAACAGTTGTACCCGCTTGAACAAGTCTTTCTTTTTCCTCTAACAGAATTGCTTTCGCTTGACGGAATTCATCAAGTGTTGCAATCATTGGGAACATGATTTTTAAGTTACCGTATACACTTGCACGAAGTAATGCACGAAGTTGTGTACGGAACACATCTTGTTCTTCTAAGCATAAGCGAATTGCACGGTAGCCTAAGAATGGATTCATTTCTTTCGGTAAATGTAAGTATGGAAGCTCTTTATCTCCACCGATGTCAAGTGTACGAACAACAACTGGTTGACCTTCTTTTACACCTTCAAGAACTGCTTTATACGCTCCGAACTGCTCGTCTTCTGTTGGAAGATTGTCACGGCCCATGTATAAGAATTCTGTACGGTATAAACCAACGCCTTCTCCACCATTGTCAATGATACCTTGTACATCATTTGGTGTTCCGATATTTGCTACAAGCTCAACATGATGTCCATCGCTTGTTACAGTTGCTTCATTTTTTAGTTTTGCCCATTCTGCTTTTTGGCCTTCGAATTTTGCTTTCTTATCTTCGAAAGTACGAAGTGTTTCTTCAGATGGGTTCACAATAACTGCTCCATCTAAACCGTCGATGATAACGATATCACCGTTTTGGATTTTTTCCATAACCACTTTTGTACCAACAACAGCCGGAATTTCCATAGAGCGAGCCATGATTGCAGAGTGAGATGTACGTCCGCCGATATCAGTTGTGAAACCTTTTGCATATTTACGGTTTAATTGTGCTGTATCAGACGGTGTTAAATCTTCTGCAATAATGATCACTTCTTCAGAAATTGTGCTCGGATTTGAGAAGTTAATACCTAATAAATGTGCAAGAACGCGTTTTGTTACGTCGCGAATATCTGCTGCACGCTCTTTCATATATTCATTATCCATGTTTTCAAACATACTAATGAACATTGATGCAACTTCATCCATTGCAAACTCAGCATTAATTTTTTCATTATTCACTTTATCTTTTACTGGATTTACTAGTTCTGGATCGTTTAATACTAGTAAATGAGCTTCAAAAATAGCTGCTTTATCAGCACCAAGCTCAGCAAAAGCGTGATCTTTAATTGCTTCTAATTCAGATTTTGCTTTCTCAAGCGCAGCGTCTAAGCGTGCGATTTCCGCAGCTTCGTCCGTAATCGTCTTCTTTTCAATGTTAAATTCAGGATTCTCAAGTCGGAAAGCCTTTGCAATAGCAATCCCACTTGATGCAGCGATCCCTTGAATGTTAAGAGTCATTATTCTCCTAATCCTTCATTTTTCATAGTTTCTTCGATAGCTGCTAGTGCTTGAGCTGCATCATCACCATTCGCAGTGATTTTAATTTCCGCGTTTTGTTGAATACCTAAAGACATAACACCCATGATTGATTTTAAGTTTACGTTTTTACCATTATATTCTAAGTTAATATCAGCACCAAATTTGCTTGCAGTGTTAACAAGTAAAGTTGCTGGACGAGCATGAATTCCTGAGTCACTAGTTACTTTAAAGATTTTTTCCATAATAATCTATCTCCTTTAAACACAGTATTTTTTAGGTTGTATAGACGTGAGTACTACACCCTCTATATTGTATATAATAGGCGATGCTCGGTCAACCACATCACCTATTATAATTATAAATATTTTGCGTCAAAATCTTACTGAATGTCAATAATAGATGTTTCACCTTTCTTGACATTGCCTTCTTTTTTCAACTCAATCTGTTGTCCTTGTTGTAAGTTTGTAAAAATAATTGGTGTAATAATAGACGGTGCATTATCTTTTACAAATGCTAAATCTACTTTTAATAACGGTTGTCCTTGTTTTACTTTATCACCTTGAGCGACAAGTGTTTCAAAACCTTCACCATTTAATTTTACAGTATCAATACCGAAATGAATTAAAATTTCTTTTCCACCTTCAGATTGAATACCAATTGCATGTTTTGTTGGGAATACATTAACAATTTCACCATTTACCGGAGAAACAACTGTTCCTTCTGTTGGTTCAATTGCAAATCCATCGCCCATCATTTTTCCTGAAAATACTTGATCAGGTACTTCTGTAATTGGTAAAAGTTTCCCTTCAATTGGAGATACAATTGTTTCATTTGTATCTGCTTGTTTAACTGGCTCTTCTACTTTTACAGGCTCTTCTTTTTCAATATGAACCGTACGACCTGACATAATATCATGAATTTGTGACTTTAACGTGTCAGATTTTGGTCCGAAAATTGCTTGAATATTATTTCCTACTTCAAGAACTCCTGCTGCTCCAAGCTCTTTTAAACGATCTTTATTTACATTGTTTTTCTCGTTTACTTGAACACGTAATCGTGTAATACAAGCATCTAAAGAAGCAATATTTTCTTTACCACCAAGCGCTGTTAATACTTCACGTGGTAACTCACCTGCCGTTGTTTTTTTCGCATCATCAGCAGCTGTTATTACTTCACGACCTGGTGTTTTTAAGTCCCATTTACGAATTGCAAAACGGAATCCGAAATAGTAAACCACTGCAAGTACAAGACCTACAACGATTACCCACCACCATGGTGTACGGTTTTGAAGAACACCGAATAACATAAAGTCAATTAAACCACCAGAGAATGTCATACCGATTTTTACACCTAAAATATGCATTGTCATAAATGAAAGACCTGCAAATACAGCATGAATTCCAAATAATACTGGTGCTACGAATAAGAATGAAAATTCAAGTGGTTCTGTAATACCTGTTAAGAAAGTTGTTAATGCAGCAGAACCTAAAATACCAGCTGCTAATTTTTTATTTTCTGGACGTGCTTCATGGTACATTGCTAAAGCCGCTGCTGGAAGCCCGAACATCATGAACGGATATTTACCTGTTGTAAATGTACCAGCTGTTAATTCTGCACCATCTTTTAATTGTGCCATAAAGATCTTCTGATCACCACGAATTAATTCGCCTGCTGCATTTGTATATTGACCAAATTCAAACCAGAATGGTGAATAGAAAATGTGATGTAGTCCAAATGGAATTAAGGAACGTTCAATTAAACCGAACACAAATGCCGCTAATGTTTTATTTGCATCAATCATTTGATGTGAGAACGTATTTAAACCACTTTGAATGTACGGCCATACGAAACACATTACAATCCCTAAAAGTAACGAGAATGTTGCAGTTGCAATCGGTACAAAACGCTTACCTGCAAAGAATCCTAAGTATGATGGTAATTCAATATTGAAGTATTTATTATAACAATATGCCGCTAATATCCCGACGATAATACCACCAAAAACTCCTGTTTGTAACGTTGGAATCCCTAATACATTTGCATAAGCAGGATCCGCAAAGCCAATTTTAACTGGATCTGAACCAGTACTTGTTACTTTCACTAGTTTGTCTACTTCCAAGACTACACTCATTGTCTTGTTCATAATTAAGTATCCAACGAAAGCTGCTAATCCAGCAACTCCGTCTCCGCCAGCGAGTCCAATCGCTACCCCAACTGCGAATAGCAATGCAAGGTTTGCGAAAATAATATCCCCAGATTGCTCCATTACTTTTGCAACCAATACAAACCAGTCGGCTTTTAATGCGGGAATGAAGTTTGTTAACGTTTCATTTTGAAATGCGTTACCAAATCCAAGTAAAATACCTGCTGCCGGTAAAATTGCTACTGGAAGCATAAGCGCTTTCCCGACTTTTTGAAGAACACCAAAGATCTTCTTAAACATGGAAACCCTTCCTCTCTTATATATTGATATTTTTCGACAAACGTCAAAAAGGCATGAGGAAAAAAAGATAGAACGGTAGCTATACAAAAGGTAGTATGTCCTTTTTTTTAGCTTACATTCCCAACTTTTCTCCACTCATGCCTGATCGCATCAGTAACACGTGTCAAAAATAGGTATACGTATAAGTTCACTATTTAAAGCAAACGGTTTCGTTTTTCACTTTAACTTGTTTGTCGAAATTTGTATAACTTTGCATGACTTATTATACATAACAATTGTAAGCGATTCAATCCTTTTTTTTAACGTTTTCATTTTCGACAAATTTTATTCTTGTTCGGCTTTTACTAATCTTTGCAAGTGCATCGTTAAATAAATACTTTCCGCTTCATATACGGGAAGTTGTAACTCTTTTTGCATAATCTTTACAAGCGTCCAGGCTAAACTATAGCACGCTGGGTACTCCGATTTTAAAAGATCCGCAAAGCTTTGTGACTCTTCCACTTTTTCCTTTCTTTTTACCCGCTCTATCGCATATTGTAAATGGCGGACAAGACGTAAATAATGGATACTTTTTTTATCTAATACAAGCTCTAAGCTGGTTTCGATTACAGAAACGAGCTGCGTAATGAGACGTGAATTTTGATTAATAGAAGATACTTCAGAATTTGTAATGGAGCTATAGATATGCAGTGCAATAAATCCAATTTCCCCTTCTGGAAGTGCAATTTTCAAACGAGAATTAATGAATTGCACAACTCCCTCGGCAATTTCATATTCTTTTGGATACATTATTTTTGTTTCAACTAAAAAAGGATAATCTATCGTAAATCCTTGTTTTAATCGTTTAATCGCAAAAGCAATATGATCCGTTAACGCAATATGAATATGTTCATTTAATGGAGACTCTACTCTTTCTTGAATATATAACATGATATCGTTCATTAGTTCAATTAACTTCTCACTTACATGTGGAACTAAACGTTTATATTGCTCCCGATTACGTTCGTTTTTTAAAACAAACATTTTTTCAATCTGTTTTGCTTCTAACATCTCTTTTGCTTTTTTCCCAAACCCAATTCCTTTTCCAATCACCACTACTTCCTCATGTTCTTGATGGGTAGCAATGATGACGTTATTATTTAAAACTTTTTTAATTTCTAGACAATTATTCATAGAACACCACCCTCGTACTTAAAAAGCTTGCTTTAATGTTACAGAACATTCTTCTTTTTCGTCAATGTAAAACATCTACCATTTTAGAAAATGTCGTTTTTTAGACATGATTGTATGAGATGCGTATAATGTAAGAACAGCTGTACATAGAAAGGGGTAACAACTATGATTAAAATGTTTGTTAGCGATATTGACGGTACCATGATGCAACACGGAGGTATCATTGACGATCAAGATATTACTGCACTGCGCAGCCTTGCTGAGCAAAATGTAATTCTTTGTTTCGCTTCCGGGAGACTTGATAATGAAATTGCCAAATTAATGAAAGAGGTCGGTACAAACTTCCATCGCATTAGTGTAAACGGTGTGTTTGTATATACCTATGAAGATAAACAATTATTATCAGCAACATTTGACTCCAATATTTTACCTGATTTATTATCTATAACAAAAGAGGCGCCTTACTTTCGTTATGTGAGTGATGAGCATAATTATTACATTGAAGAAAAAACACCTTTTATTCACGAACTGGAAAAGCAAGTCATGATGACTTCTGTTGAAGAACCAAACTTGTTACAAAAAATTGATGATACAATCTTTCCAAATAAAATTTCTGTCGGTGGTATAAAGGAAGACTTACAAGTACTACAGAAAAAAATTGATGAGAAATTCCATGGAAAAGTCAGTACTTTTATTTCTGCTGAACAATGCTTAGATGTCATGCCACCAAATATTAGTAAAGGTTCTGCTATCTCCGTTTTATTACAAGAATTTCAAATTCGTCCTGAAGAAATTGCTTGCATCGGTGATTCTTACAACGATATTCCCATGTTTTCGTTAACACCACACAGCTTTGCAATGTCACAAGCTGATCATGCTGTGAAAGAACACGCACAACATGTCGTTTCTTCCGTAAAAGATGCTGTAGGGTACGTTCTTTCTTACAATGCAAAACAACATAAAAATACGACTCACTCCTTATAAGGAGTGAGTCGTATTTTTTATTTCCTGAAAAGCCCGATGAATCGAAACTTCACCTTATTTCACAAAATAAAGTGTACTACTTATTTCGTGAAATATTTGTAATGAACTTATAACGATCACCGCGATAAATACATTTTACGTATTCTAACGGCTGTTCGCCGTCTGCATACGACCATTGTCTCATAACGAGTACAGGTGCTTTTTTCGGAATATGCAGATGTGCTGCTTCATCATCCGTTGCAATTGACGCTTCAATTGCTTGGGTAGCACGAACAAGTTTAAAGCCTAACTTCTTCTCTAAATGTTCGTACAGAGATTGTTGTAAAATTTCTTCGTTAATATCTTTTACAAGAGCTGGCGACAAATATGTCGTCTCAAAAGCAATCGGCTCTTCATCAGCTAAGCGTATACGCCTCACTTCATAAACCGATTCCCCCTCTTGTATTCTAAGCCGGTCTGCTAATCTAGCAGTAGCGGAAACCATGCGGAAGCTTAACAATTCACTGCTCGGCTTCATGCCACGGGAAATCATATCCTCTGTAAATCCGGTCATACCTTGCAGCTTCTGTTCTACTTTAGGAAGTTGGACGAACGTTCCAATTCCGCGCTTCCGATATAAATATCCCTGTTCCACTAAGTTATTAATCGCCTGTCTGATTGTCATACGACTTACTTCGAACTTATCACATAGTTCATTCTCAGATGGAATTTTATCTCCCGGCTTCCATTCACCGTCCTCAATTAGCTGTTTCACCCACTCTTGAATCTGATAATAGATCGGAAATGGTGAATACTTGTCGATGTTCATCAGCAATCGCCTCACTGCATAAAGATAGAGCTTCTGGATCTGCGATTACGATTACATTCGGATGACGTTGTAAAACTGTAGCAGGACACGCTTCGCTATATTCACCTTGCAATAATTCTTTGATTGCTTCTGCCTTTTTTGGACCCATAGCAACAAGTAGAATTTGTTTCGCTTTCATAATGCTTCCAATACCCATTGTAATCGCATGAGTTGGCACATCTTCTTCTTTTTCGAAGAAGCGAAGATTTGCTTGGCGAGTAGACTCTGTTAATTCTACAATGTTAGTTGGAGAATTAAATGATGTCCCTGGTTCGTTAAATCCGATGTGACCGTTTTCACCGATTCCAAGAATCTGTAAGTCAACTGGGTTAGCTGTTAGAATGCCTTCATAACGCTCGCACTCTTCTTTCAAATCACTTGCCATCCCGTTTGGTACATAAGTTTCTTTGAAAGGAAGATGATCAAACAACTGTTCTCGCATAAAGTAATGATAGCTGTTTTTATCTTCATGTGGTAAATTTACGTACTCATCTAAGTTTACAGTGGTTACATGACTTGTATCAAGTTTATTTTTTCTCATTTCTGCATAAATCCCAAGTGGAGAGCTTCCTGTAGCCATTCCTAATGTTGGATTTTTTTTAGAAGTCACAACTTGTTCAATTAATTTAAAGCCTGCTTCAGCTAATTCTTCTGGAGTTTTTACAACGATAATATTCATCTATTTATTTCCCTTCTTTCATATGAATTCCTAATCGAACTGTATCATATACATGTAAATCTTCAGACATCACAACAAAGTCTGCATCTTTTCCTGCTTCTAAAGCACCTTTATTACTTAATCCGAACTCTTCTGCTTGGTTAATAGATGTCATAAGGACAGCTTCTTCCACAGAGCATCCTGTGAATGCAATTACATTTCGGAACGCTTGATCCATTTTCAAAATGCTACCAGCCAATGTTCCATCCTCTAAGCGTGCACTTCCATCTTTTACATGTACAGGCTGTCCACCAAGTTCGTATAAGCCTTCTTCTAAACCTTTAGCACGCATCGCATCAGTAATGACACTTACTTTTTTAGGTCCTTTTAATCTGTATGCTAGTTTCACCATATCTGGGTGAATATGAATGCCATCTGTAATAATTTCAACCATTACATCTGGATTTAATAACACATGACCAACTACACCAGGTTCACGGTGATGTAAACCACGCATTTGATTGTATAAGTGAGTAGCATGCGTAATATTTCTATTTTTCAACTGCGCATCAATCGCATCTGTATGACCTATTGTGCCAACTACACCAGTTTCAGCAAGATATTGTTCAAATTGTTCTGCACCTTCTTCTGGTGCATATGTTACTAGTTTAATTAAATTACCACTTGCTTCTTGCCATTGTTTAAATTGCTCAATATTTGCCGGGACGATGTGTTCAAGAGGTTGTGCTCCTGCACGTTTTTTTGAAACATATGGTCCTTCTAAATGAATATATTCAAAATGCGCTCCTTTTTCTTTCGCTTCTTTTGCAGCACTTAAAGCTGCTTCAATCGCTTCTGGAGCTTGCGTCATTGTTGTTGGGAAGTAAGTTGTAACTCCTTCTTTTAACATTTCTTTACCAAGAGTTACTAAACCATCGCTATTTGCATCCATCGCATCAATATCATATCCACCATGAATATGAATATCGATCATACCCGGAATCACAATCTTTCCTTGTGCATCAAAAACAATTTCATTTTCTTGTGATACATATTGAGCCATCAAACCAATTTCTTCAATTTTTTCTGTGTAACGAATAAATCCACTTTCTATTACTTCGTGACCTGTATAAATGTTGGCATTGATGACAACTTGCGTTTTCATTTTCATCGATCCTTTCCCATGAAATACCTACTTATTATTATTACCTATTTGCCTATTCCCATCATAATATATACATGAGTAGTTGTCTAGACATTCAAAGTAAATTTACTTTTCTTTTCTAATTATAATATATGTGATTCACTTTTTCCAAAAGGAGACATTGAATCTTTTATCCCGCTATTCGTGGGCAGTAATTAATACCCCACCTCAAAGTTCAGCCAAAAGCAAAAAAGTTAGGTGGAGATGAAGAAAACCCTCGTTAAGTTTCACTTTATGAAACTTAACAAGGGTTCCTTCTCTCTTATTTATTCTCGTGTATTTTACTACATAATAAAAAAACTATATGCCAGTTACTTTAACAATGGGAGTGGCATATTTTCCCACATTGCAATATGATCTCCATCCGTTTCAATTTCTATCGTTTTTTTATCAGTTGTATACATCAGCACACCATGTCGTTTTAACCTTTTTACTACACTTTGATGTGGATGTCCGTACGGATTCTTTTTATCATAGGAAATAATAGCAATTTGCGGACTCACCTTTGCTAAAAAACGTTCTCCAGTCGAAGTATATGATCCATGATGCCCTACTTTTAAAACATCTGCATGCACATCATACTGCTTTATTATCTTATTTTCAGTCTGTACATCAGCATCTCCCATCAATAGAAAATCAGCTTTTCCATACCGAATTTTTAAAACAATAGAGGATTCATTGTTTTCCATCTTTGATTTCCCATCGTTTAATATCTGTATAGAAACATGGGGATCTAGTGGAATATGCTGTCCTTGTTTGACACGAACAAACGGAATTCCTCTCTTTTTAATACTTCTCCTATATGTATGATATGTAAAGGAACTATATAGTTTCCCACTATCTAATACGAGTGAAACTGGCATTTGTTCTATAATGGGAATCAATCCACCTATATGATCCATATCTGGATGGGTACCCATGACAACATCTAAATGCTTAATTCCTTTTTCAACTAATTTTTGAATAATTACCTCACCTGCTCCATAAGGTCCTCCATCGATTAACATTGTTTGACCATTAGGTAAAGAAATGAGTGTTGCATCTCCTTGGCCCACCTTAAAGAAACTAATCTTCATTCTCCCTACATGTGGACGTGGCATAGAAAAGGAAGCAGCAGTATGAACGGATGTCACATATCTTTTTGCAAATGCACTGTTTAATGTAAAGCACAATAAAACAGAAACTAACAATAGAATCATTCGTACACCTTTCATAGCTCGTCTCCTTTTTTCATTTAGTATAACGCTCTATGTATTTCATATACAAAAAAAAGCTTAGCAAAGTGCTAAGCTACGATTTTGACAATTCTTGTAAGGATCCAAAGAATAAATCTGCTTCATTCATTTCTTCATTTTCTTCAGAAAGAGAAGGCAATTCCTCTAACGTTCGCATTCCAAACGTATCTAAAAACTCTTTCGTCGTACCATATAAAATAGGACGACCTGGCCCTTCTGCTCTGCCTATTTCTTTGATAAGTAAATGCGAAACCAACGTTTGCAAGGCACGATCTGTTTTCACACCTCGAATCTCTTCCATTTCTGTTCTTGTAATTGGTTGACGATACGCAACAATCGCCAATGTTTCAAGAGCTGCCTGGGAAAGAGAGGCTGCTGTTGGTGTATCCATTAACTTTTGGTAATACATTGCATGCTCTTTTTTTGTAGCAAGGCGATACACCTTTGCATATTGCACGATCTGTAAACCTCGCTGCAAACTTTCACATTCTCTTTGCATTTCCTCAACAATCTCAATTACATCTTTCTTTTCAATTTCGAGTACTTTCACAATTTGTTCCGGATAAATTCCTTCATCTCCTGCAACAAATAAAAGTCCCTCAATAATTGCCATCTGTTCTTTTCTATCCAACGGACAATCTCCTTTCTCCTATCTTTTTCATACAAAATATACATACTAAAAACCGAATCACAGTATAGCGTGTCCGGTCCAACATTCCTTCTATTGTTCCAAGCAAGATACAGTGAAATTTCAATCAGTGGCAGTTTTTTCAGCTCCCACTGATTATTAGCCCCCACCAATCGGGCTTTTACGGACAGTCTATCCTCCACCTAACTGCTTTGCTTTTTGCTGAATTTTGAGGTGGGGGTATTACTGTCCCTTAATGCGGGATAAAAAGATTTCATCAAAATTGTGTTCTTGTTCAATGACAATTTGTTGATTTTTCATTAGTTCGAGCACTGCTAAAAACGTTACAATCATAACTTCGCGCTCTTCATCAGCAAATAAATCATAGAAGCTTTGGCGACCGCCCACTGTTTCTAACTGCTTTAAAATGTCGGTCATGCGTTGTTCAATCGGTATTTCCTGACGAGTAATCCGCGTTGTTACCGGGCGTTGTGTTTTTTTTCGACGTATAAGTTTTTGAAACGCTGCCAGCATATCATAAAGTGTGACATCAAGGGGCAGGTTTGTATCTTCGTCTTGCTGAAACGATGTAAAATCGATCGGTGGACGTGTATAAAGCTGTGCTCTTTCTTGTTCTCTCTCTTTTAATTCCGTAGCAACTTGCTTATATTTTTTATATTCAATTAACCGCTCCATCAATTCTTGACGAGGGTCATCTATAAAGTCTTCACCATTATCAGGTACATCTTCCTCTTGTTTCGGTAACAACATTTTACTTTTAATTTGTAATAGCGTTGCAGCCATCACTAAATACTCACTTGCAACATCTAACTGCAATTCTTTCATCGTATGGATATAGGATAAATATTGCTCTGTAATTTCCGCTACAGGAATATTATATATATCAATTTCATAGCGATGAATTAAATGTAACAATAAATCTAAAGGCCCTTCGAAAGCCTCTACTTTAAAATTATACTGCACAAAGCATCCCACCACATTTTTTCTATAACATCATAAGTATAGAGCATACTTATGTTCTATCCAACCTTTTTCAGAAATTTAGTTAAAAATAGACGCCTGCCTACGCAACAATGCCCACCCTCTTCATATGATAGCAGTGTAAGAAGTAGAATGTAGGAGGTTAAAAACTATGGGCCATGTTGATGGTTTTCACGGCGGCTTCGCTTTACTTGTCGTGCTATTTATTTTATTAATCATTGTAGGCGCGGCTTGCTTCTGCTAATGCAGAATATAATAAGCGACTAGAGAATACTCTAGTCGTTTATTATTTATGATAAACTGTACATAAGATTGTTTAGACAGGAGCGAAAAAGGATGTACCCTACAGCATACATACAATTTTTAATTCATTTTCATGGAGATTATGATTACTTTGAGTGTCATGAAGTACTAGAAGAATACTGGAAATTGAAACCACGTGGAGAGCGTGACGACTACTTGGTTGGTTTTATTCAAATTGCCGTTTCGTTATACCACCATAGACGCTCGAATTGGAACGGTGCAGTACGAATGATGAAAAGCGCAATCTCGATTTTAGAAAAAGAAGGTGACCAAATACATGCATATGGTCTAGACCATCGAAAACTAGTATCCTTGCTCAAAAATCACTTACAGTCCATCCAGAACGGCGAACCTTTCGCACACCTATTTTTCCCCTTTGCGGATGCTACATTAGAGCAAACATGCATACAATTATGCACAAAAAAGGGTCTACTTTGGAAAGATACTACCTCTATACAAACTGAATATATTGTCCATAAACATACGTTACGTAACCGAAGCGACGTAATCGCCGAACGAAACGAACAACTAAAAAAAAGAAAGCAGAGATAACATGAATCGTATCTCTGCTTTTACGAATGTATATTCTGTTCAAATCCCTTACATTTTTCACAAAAACTAGCGGTTTGTTCATTACCGCAAATCGTAACATCTTGAAACTTGAGTCTTAATTCTTGAACCATCTTCGTACCAATCCCCATATGACGATGCGATGGATTCACACTAAGATGTTGAATTTCTAAAACATTTCCTTCTTTCTTTATAACCCCGAGTATCCCGACAAAATCATCGTTCTGTTTCCATAAATACAATTGCCAACTATCATTTACGTCATATTCTTTCATTGTCAATTGTAATTTTTTTACATCCTTTTCGGTCGGCATAAAAGAAAGAAGCCCCATTGCAATCTTTTCATAACTTTTTTTAAAACGAATTAACATAAACCTTATCCCTTCTTACAAAAGTTACAAACCATGTATCCCCTCAACCACTATTTCTATACCATGTCTATTCTACAATATTTTCACTACAGTGAGAAGAGCTGCCAAAACAACTTGATAATCATACAAAGAGAATATAGGAAAGTCAAATGTATAAGAATTCCTGATTTCTCACTGATGAAAGTTTCATTGTATCATATGTCGTGTTACTAAAGACTGCTCTCATAATCAAAATACAATCCATCTGCAAAGACGCTTCGTTATCCTTCGTTATTTGCTCCCTCTACCTATTATTTACTTCATGATGCCTATAAATTCCTGTTTATTAAAGTGAAACTTTTCTCCTTGGGCGTTTTCTTCATCCCCTACTGATCGTTAGCCCTCGCCAATCGGGCTTTTACGGGCAGTTTATCCCCCATCTAACTTCTTTGCTTCTTGTAGAATTTTGAGGTGGGGGTATTACTGCCCGCGAATAGCGGGATAAATAAAAAAAGAGCGCATAACGCTCTCTTTAACTTATTCTTCCCAAACTTTAACTTCTTTCATTACATCGCCTTGACGCATGTTTAACACTGTTTCAATGCCACTTGTTGCTTTACCAAATACAGTATGAACGCCATCTAAGTGCGGTTGTGGCTCATGAACAACAAAGAATTGGCTACCACCTGTATTACGACCAGCATGCGCCATAGAAAGTGATCCAACTAAATGTCTATGAGGATTCCCATCAGTTTCACATGGAATGGAGTAACCAGGACCACCTGCTCCTGTTCCTGTTGGGTCTCCGCCTTGGCTTACAAAACCAGGAATAACTCGATGGAAAGTAACTCCATCATAAAAGCCCTCGTCTGCTAATTTTTTAAAGTTCTCAACTGTTTTTGGTGCTTCTTCTGGGAAAAATTCCAATTCGATTTTTTCACCATTTTCCATTAATATGTATCCTAAAGTTTTCATACGTATATGTCTCCTTTCAACTATCTCAGCACTATATTACCATATTCATGCCCAGAAACAAAAAGAATCCGACAATCTGCATACTTCTTTTTTAAAATCACCAAGAAGACGGATGACAAATTTAAAAAATATACTATAATTACTCTGTTGCCCGAAAATTTCATAAAGAGAAAGGGAGCGATTTTTCGTGAAAACGAAACTATTAGCTCTGCTATTAGCTGTTATGGTATTTATGATTCCAACAGCTTCATTTGCAGACGTGATTGAGGGAGAATCAATCGTCACACTAGGAGAAAATTTATCTGAACAACAAAAACAACAACTTTTAAAAGAAATGAAAGCACCACAAGATGCGCAAATCATTACAGTATCTAATGCAGAAGAACATAAATTTTTAGAGGGTGTTGTGCCAAAAGCACAAATTGGAACGAGAGCTATTTCCTCTTCTATGATTACGTATACGAAACCAGGATCTGGTCTTATTGTACGAGCAAATAATATTAATTGGGTAACAGATGCAATGTATACGAACGCATTAATTACAGCTGGTGTAAAAGATGCCGAAATCCAAATTACCGCACCTTTTAAAGTGTCAGGAACTGCTGCTTTAACTGGTTTGATGAAAGCTTACGAAACAACAGCAAACAAAGAAATTCCTGAAGAAGTAAAAAAAGTAGCAAATGAAGAAATGGTACAAACTGCAAAGCTTGGTGATCAAATCGGTGAGGAAAAAGCGGTTCAACTTGTAGCAAAAGTAAAAGAAGAAATTGCCAAAGAACAGCCTCAGACGACAGAAGACTTACGTGCACTTATTAAAAAAATTGCTGATCAACTTGGAATTACGCTAACTGATGAGCAATTAGATAACTTAGTTGCACTGTTTGACAAAATGAAAAACTTAAATATTGACTGGAATCAAGTAGGTGACCAGTTAAATAAAGCGAAAGAACACGCTTCTGCCTTTTTAGGATCTGAAGAAGGACAAGGTTTCTTAGAAAAGCTAAAAGGTGTATTCTCTAGCTTTATTGATTTTATTAAATCATTATTTAATTAAAAAAGCTCGTCAATGACGAGCTTTTTTCTTATACAAGTAACGGTAGTTTCATAATTGCTTCCTCTACAGAACGAACAACATGCTGCGCCTGTTTCTTCACATACGGATGCGCATGATGAAGCGTAAAAGAATGCGGCGTTACTGTAAACATGGAAACATCATTGAAAGAATCACCTATGCACGCCACTTCATGTGACTCTAGCTGCAAATGTTCCATTAAAAGCTTCAGCGCACTTCCTTTACTAATACCAATTGGCATAATATCTACATACCGTTTGCCGGAAATAAAAACTTCAGCCTTCTCACGAAATGCTTCTCTTAACTCTTGATCTAACGAAACAATTTTTTCTTCTTCCCCGTACACAAATAACTTTGCAGGATGAATCGTTTTGCCAAATTCTTTTTCTAACGTCTCCATTTCGGCAATTTGTACGCCCATATATTCTTCAAATAAATGATGATGTTCATTTTTCTTTTTCGTATATCTTTGCTCTTTTGCACATACAATATCAGCCAGTCTTTTTTCATGTATATATCGATATATTTCCTGGGCAACATCGTCATTAAACGTCGATTCATGTAGCATCTGTCCGTCTGGTAATAACATAATCGCTCCATTTAGTCCCGTTGTATAATACGGAAACGAAAATTGTCTAACCACATCATGAATACGGTGTGTAAAACGACCCGAAGCAAAACAAATATTCGTCCCTTTTTCCGCTAGCCAACTGAGTGCTTTTTTATCTTCTTTATGAATACGGTTCATATTATAAACGAGCGTATCATCTAAGTCACTTACGAATAATTTAATCATGCCCTTTCCCCTCCCTATACAATGTCTACTCTAATTGTACGAAAGAATTGTTAGGTTTTTGTTAAAAAACAATAAATTTATAACAAAAAATAAGCAGGAATAAAATCCTGCTTATTTTTGTCTACGAATATTTTGTGGATGCACGATGCTAGGACGCACTTTTAAGCTAGATATTGTTGGGCGAATTAAAATTTTCGTTAACGCTCCCCAATCAAATGGTAAGAACGGCCATAAATATGGTGTTTGTAAACTTTTAATAGATGTTAGAAATAAAAGTAACATGGTCATACCGATTACAAAACCTATTTCATGAAATAAACCAGTTAATATGATTACAAATAATTTACCTAGCTTATTCCCTAACCCTAATTCGTAACTTGGTGTCGCATACGCCCCAATCATTGACAAAGCCGTATACAAAATAACTTCGGGAACAAACAACCCGACATCAATTGCAATTTGGCCAATTAAAATTGCTGAAATGAGACCCGATGCTGCCGCTAAAGGGCTCGGTGTATGAATGGCTGCCATCCGTAAAAATTCAATCCCAATATCCGCCATAAGAATCTGCAATAAAATAGATAGGTGCGTCATTTTATTCGGTCCTATAAAAGACAGCTTCTCCGGTAATAATGTTGGATCTAAAACAAATACGAGCCAAAAAGGCACCAAAAACAGTGAAAATATGATACCAATAAATCTTATCCAGCGTAAAAATGTACCAACCGCTGGATTTTGCCTAAACTCTTCTGCGTGCTGTACATGATGAAAATACGTTGTTGGCGTAATCATAGCACTTGGAGATGTATCAACCATCACTAACACATGTCCTTCCAATAAATGATTGGCTGCCACATCTGGCCTTTCTGTGTAACGAATAAGCGGGAAAGGATTATAACCTTGCCTTACTAAAAATTCTTCCACTGTTTTATCTGCCATTGTAATCCCATCAACCTCGATATTGTCTAGCTCTTGTTTTATAATTTTAACTAAATCGGGATTTGCAACATCCTGTACATATGCAACACAAATATCAGTTTGTGACCTTTCTCCTACCCGAATGATTTCGTGACGAAGACGTGGATCACGAATACGCCTTCTTATTAATCCTGTATTCACAATAATATTTTCTACAAAACCATCTCTTGCCCCGCGAACAATTTTTTCTGTATCTGGTTCTGTCGGCGTTCGTCCCGGATAGCTACGGGCATCAATAGCAAAAGCTTCCGTTTCACCTTCTACAAAAATAATAAGAAGCCCCGACAATACTTGTACAATCACATCATCCATCGTGTTTACTTTACTTACTTGTTGATGAATAAGACGATTTTCTAACAGCTTAACCGTATCTTCTGTGACATTTCGAATTTCATTTGTATCCACTGCCTCTTCCAAAATTGGAATGATATAATTTGTATCACATAACCCATTTACAAATAAGACACCTATTTCTTTATCAAGAATTTGAAACTTACGAATCCCGACATCAAATGTAACGCCAAGTCCCACTGTTTGTTTTAAATAATTTTCATTATCACTCAAAAAGGAAGAAATCGGGATATTAACTTTTTTCTGTTTCGTCATAAAATCCACTCCTTTCTAAAATTAATTGAATCGCTTTTTTCGTAATTGGTGATCCTCGTTTCCACTCATCATTTCCACACATTTTCCCAACATCACCAATCCCAACAATAATCGGTACCTGTAACTCGTCTAGACAATAAATTGTATCTCCGTTAATCCTGCCAATTTCACCATCTGGAAGACCAAATTTATCAACACCGTATTCTGTTAATCGGCCCTCCCGATCCACACTTACATCAACACGTGCCCACTCCCAATGATGCGTATTAGAAGCAACAGCTAAAATGCCAAGTACATCAATTTGTTTATGTGTCGCTACATACTTTAACGCCCGTTCCCCTGAACCTTCTCCAATATATCCACTATCATCAAACATGACAAAAACAGGGTCATATGGCGTTTGCATAATGAGCTCAACAATCTTTTTTCCCGTTAATTTTGTTGGATTGCTTTGCGATGCTGAAATACATCGACCTCCGAACTCTTTTGCCAAAAATGCGATTGTTCGCTGTGCATATTCGTCTCCATCTGTCACCAAAATAACCCTTCGTCTCATTTAATTTATCCTTTCGGTTTACATATAAGTGCTACTAAAAATGCAAATAGTATTGCTGCTGAAATACCTGCGGAAGTTAATGTAAACATTCCAATTCCTATTCCTAGATACCCATGTTTTTCAGCAGCTGCCAATGCTCCATGTAAAAGGGAATGCCCAAAGCTTGTAATGGGAACCGTTGCACCTGCACCTGCAAATTTTATGAGCTTGTCATATAATCCAAAGCCATCTAAAATGGCCCCAGCTACTACAAAAGTCGCCATCAAGTGTGCAGGCGTTAATTTTGCGAAGTCTAACAAAAGTTGTCCGACTATACAAATTGCTCCTCCAACAATAAATGCATATACAAAATCCACAATTCACACCCCTTTTACTCTTTCAAATACAACACCGTGTGCAATCGTTGGAATCGTTTCTTTTTGCTGTATCATAGTTGGACTTAATAAGGCTCCTGTTGCCACTACAAAAATGCGCTGCAAATTTCCTTTTTTCATCTCTTGTAATAAATGACCATATGTAACAACTGCCGAACAAGCGCATCCACTTCCCCCCGCAAAAACTTGCTGCTGCTCACTATAGATCATTAAGCCGCAATCATTATATACATTTCCCAAATCATACCCTTCCTCTAGTAGAAGCTGCCGCGTAATAGGTGCCCCGACCCCTGACAAATCTCCTGTAACAATGAGATCATAGTCAGCCGCACTTCTCTGTAAATCTTCAAAATGCTGTTGAATGGTATGTGCAGCAGCAGGTGCCATCGCTGATCCCATATCAAAAGGGTCTGTAATTCCTAAATCTTGCACTTTTCCAATGGTTGCCGCCGTTATTTTAATACTGCTCTGCTCTTTACTAATTAAAGCTGTTCCCGCTCCTGTAACAGTTGATGTCGCTGTCCCTGGCCTTTGACCACCATATTCTGTTGGATAGCGAAATTGACGTTCTGCCGTTGCATTATGACTACTTACCGCAGCTATCACACGATTCGCAAATCCTCCATCAATAAAGGTCGCTCCAACTGCTAATGTCTCCATCGATGTGGAACAAGCACCAAACATACCTAAAAAAGGAATTCCGAGATCCCGAGCCACATAATTTGCTGTAACTGTCTGATTTAATAAGTCTCCTGCTAAAAAGAAATCAATTTGCGAAGGCTTTACATTTCCCTTTTGCATCACTTGCTGAATCGAATCATTCATAAGCCTTCTTTCAGCAAGTTCCCAGTTTTCTTCCTCACAGTGCAAGTCACCATACGAAACATCAAAACAATCTCCAAGAGGACCTTCCGCTTCTGTTGGACCGACAGCTGTACCTGTTGCATTCACAAATACATTGTTTTGAAATACCCATGTTTGCTTCCCTGTCAATCTCATATCCATCCTCCTTTGGCTACATCAAAAGTTGAAATGTGTATCGAATGAGTCCAACAATATATGCCCCGACAACCCCAAACACAATTACACTTCCGGCAAGTTTAAACATATTTGTAGCAACGCCAAGTACAATTCCTTCACTACGGTGCTCCATTGCTGCACTTGCCATTGAATTTGCAAATCCTGTAACTGGAACAGCAGACCCAGCTCCTCCAAATTGACCGATTTTATCATACACACCAACCCCCGTTAACAGAGCTGATAATAATACAAGAGTTGCTACAGTAGGGTTTCCGGCCTCTTGCTCACTAAAGTGAAAATAATGCATATAAAACTTCATCAATACCTCACCTACTGTACAAATCAGTCCCCCCACTACAAAAGCCTTCACACAGTTCATGACATAATTTGATTTCGGGTGATAATCTTTTATTTTATTTGTATAATCATCTTTTAATTTATTTTGTGTCATATTATACCCTCCTACCTTGCGAAATAAATCCAATGAAATAAAGAACCGATTACTTTTCCAAGTACAAGTGCAACAAGTAAAATGACAATTTTCCCATCAACACCAACTCTTTTTGCCAATATCGGCAAAACATTTAATACTTCTGTTAAAGCAGCAGCAAGCATTCCAACAAACGTACCGCAAAATAAACCAAGTATAATGAGCCAGTACTGTGATGCTAGAAACGTTATATCCCTCAAGCTGCACCATGCACCGAGTAGAGAACCTAAAATAACAGCCCATTCAAAAAATTGAATACGATGACCACTTCTCGTTAATTGAGCTAACCGTGGAATGACACCAAGCACGGCTAAAAATGCGACATATCCTCCTCCAACCGCAATCCCACCAGCCAAGCCAATGATCATTACCACTCCATACTCAATCATCTGCAAGTTGTTTTGCACTCTCCTTATTCTCGTTTATCATGACATATTGATCGAGAGACTGTTGATACTGAAACATTTCAACTTCTAACGGACTCGGCTCTTCATTAATTCGTTTTTGAAATACATGATTAAAAAACAAAATCATCCCGAGGCCAAGCCCTAAAGAATATGGAATTTGAAAAAGTAACGGCTTGTTGCTGAACTCTCCTGTAACCATGTAATACAACCGTTGATGTACTTGCTGCATGCTTACATCTTCATGAAAATAAATAATAGCAAGAGCCGCCCCGATAAAAAGTAAAATCCAAACTATCGCAAAGAAAAAAGGATTTACTTTCTTTTTTTCATAGACAATTTCAACAAGGGTCTGCGCAGGTCCAAACAAATTAATTTGTACATGCTGCGTGGTTTGTTGAATCATTTGAATAACTTTCATAGCATCAATTACTACATGTGTTTTATCACGCTGTGTAATTTTATATACAAGCTGCTTTTTTATTTTTTCTACAACACCGTTATCTCCGACTACTTGTGCAATATCCTCAATCTTCACTTCATATGAAGGGGATACTTGCAGACGATTTCGCATTTTGAGATAGATTGTTTGTTCCACTCAGAGCTCACCTCTTCACTATTCCTCGTAGTTGTAGTATGGTTTCTGGAAAATTTTCTAATACAACTTTTTTCACAAAAAAAACATCTGCACCAGAACGGTGCAGATGTTTTTGATTTACGCCTTCTTTTTCCTAAATAAATTTGCAATACTTAAAACTAAGCCACCCCAAATGATAACTATTCCAATTATCATCATCATAATTGCTGATCCACTCATTACGAAGCACCTCGCTCTTTCCATTCTTTTTCAAGCTGAGCAGAATCTGAATGAATTTGTGAATTCCACTTTTTTAGACTAATAATCAATCCGACTACAAGAAATGCTGCTGCAAGCACCCAGCCGTAGGTCACTACAAATTCTGTTGGATAATCCCCATAGTTCTTTTGAATATTTTGAATGAATCCATCGATTAGCATATACCCTAACATAAGCGGTGTAATAACGAGTAAACTCACTCTCCAAAACGTTCCTAGCTTAATATCTGATGTAAAGTTCGCATGATTTTGATAGACTGGCAAACGGCGAAGAATTAATCCAACAGTCACAACCTCTACCAATGCAATTACAATCAACCCAAAATTATTGGCAAAGTAATCGACAACATCTAAGAACATAAGTCCACCACGCGTTGCGAACACAAGCGAAACAAGTACGAGAAGTGTTCCCATAATCCCAATTGTTTTTTGACGGCTTAAACTAAATTTTTCAGAAACAGCTGCAAAACACACTTCCGCTAACGAAATTAGCGATGTAATTCCAGCTACAGTTAACGACAAGAAGAATAAAACGCCAAATAGTGGTGACAGAGGTAACTCGTTAATAATTTGCGGAAATACAACAAATGCGAGTCCCACTCCAGCACTTGCTACTTTATCAACCGGAACCCCCATGTTATTTGCCATAAAGCCAAGTGCAGCAAAGACACCGATTCCAGCTAACAGCTCGAACCCTGAGTTCGCGAACCCAGTAATAAACGCATTATTTGTTGTATCAGAGTTTTTCGGCAAATAACTAGAATACGTAATCATAATTCCAAATGCTAAAGATAAACTAAAGAAAATTTGTCCGTAAGCAGCAAGCCATACTTTTCCATCTAAAATACGGTTCCAGTCTGGTTTAAAAAAGGCATCAAGCCCTTGCATAGCACCTTCCATCGTAACAGCACGAACAACAATAATGAGGAACATAACGACAAGAAGAGGGATAAAAATACGATTTACTACTTCGATTCCTTTCTTAACCCCTTTAAACGCAACACCTAGCACAATAATCCATACAAGCGCAAGTGGAATCAACACTTCGGGCACAAGGCCGCCAAATTGTCCTGGTTTGTCCGCAACATGTAAATACTCTTTAAATAAAAATGCTTCCGTGTCTTTCCCCCACGCTCCAGTAAGCGAAAAGTACGTATAGGAAATGGACCAAGCAATAATAACCGCGTAATAGGTTGAAACAATAAATGTAACCGCCATTTGCCACCAACCAATAAATTCAGCACGCGGACTTATGCGAAAGAACGTAAGTGGCGCTGATCCACGGTGACGATGTCCAAGAGCAAATTCAAAAGCTAATAATGAGATACCAGTCGTTAATAACGCAAATAAGTACGGTAAAAAGAATGCTCCTCCCCCATTTTCATACGCCGTGTACGGAAAACGCCATATATTCCCTAGTCCAACGGCAGAACCAATTGCTGCAAAAATAAACCCAGCTCTCGTTCCCCATTGTTGTCTCGTTTCCATGTTTTCTTCCCCCTTTATGACAAGTTATACTTGGATTATATTTCAAATTTAGTAAATATTCAATAAATTCAGTAAATATTTTCTAATGATTGAAATTTTTTCATTATGGAAAAGATAAAAACAATAGCATAAATTGATATTCCTATTGGTATTAACTTCATCCCTATTTATGGAAGAGAAACTCTTCCATATCTTGCTCCCATCAAAGCTTGAACTGAGTGATTACTGTTTCTTAGAAAAAATAAAAAAAATCGAATAGATGGCTATTCATCTATTCGATCTTTCATCTGCTTCAATATTTTCTTTTCAAGCCTTGATACTTGCACTTGCGAAATCCCAATTCGCTCAGCTACTTCTGATTGTGTCTGGTCTTTGTAATAACGCAAATATACGATTAATCGCTCGCGCTCATCTAATTCTCGAATTGCTTCTTTTAAGGCGATTTTATCAAACCATTTCGTTTCGGTCTGATCCGCGATTTGATCCAATATCGTAATTGGATCTCCATCATTTTCATAAACTGTTTCATGTATGGAGGATGGAGTGCGACTGGCTTCCTGCGCCAAAACAACCTCTTCCGGCGTAAGTTCAAGCGCTTCTGCTACCTCTGTAATTGTTGGAGCCCGTCCATACTCTTTAGAGAGCTCATCTTTCATTTTTCGAATTTTATTTCCGGTTTCTTTTAAAGATCGACTGACCTTTACTGAACCATCATCACGTAAAAATCGCTGAATTTCTCCAATAATCATTGGAACTGCATATGTTGAAAATTTCACGTCGAAAGATAAATCAAATTTGTCCACCGATTTCAAGAGGCCAATACAGCCGATTTGAAACAAATCATCTGGTTCATATCCCCGATTTAGAAATCGCTGTACAACCGACCATACAAGACGCATATTGCTTTGGACAATGACATCTCTTGCTTGTTGATCTCCACTTTGACTTTTTTGAATTAACGCTTTTAACTCGTGGTCCTTTAACTGAGCCTTCTTCTTCTCATTTCTGACCTCTATGTCCATAGGCAATTCTCCTTAATTGCATAGAGCGTTACTATTTGATAAGTACTTCGTCAAATGGATTGTTGTCCCGAAAGATTCGTTTGAAATAACTTCTACTTCATCCATAAAATTTTCCATGATAGTAAATCCCATTCCGGAACGCTCTAATTCAGGTTTAGTTGTAAAAAGAGGTTGCCTTGCCTCGTCTAAATCAAAAATGCCAACCCCTTCATCTCGAATCGTGAGTTTCACCATTGCTTCTTCCAAAATCACTGAAATGTGAACAACGCCTTTTGCATTTCCTTCATATCCGTGAATAATTGCATTTGTGACCGCTTCAGACACAACTGTTTTAATTTCTGTCAATTCTTCCATCGTTGGATCCAATTGTGCAATAAAAGCAGCAACTGTGACGCGAGCAAACGATTCATTTTGACTTAATGCTGAAAATTGAAGGTTCATTTCATTTCTCATCTATGCCACCCCCAACGTCGCGAGCGCATGCGCTTCACTTTCTTCTAACCGAATAATTTTAAACAGGCCCGACATTTCAAACAAACGCTTCACAGGGGGAGAAATTGCACAAACGACCATTTCTCCTCCTAAACCTTTGATATGTTTATATCTGCCTAATATAACGCCAAGACCAGAGCTATCCATAAATGTCAATTGCTCCAAACTTAATACAATATGATGAGTACGATGCGTCTCAATCATATCCGTTACTTTCGCTCGCAACTCTTCAGCAGTATGATGATCTAGTTCACCCGCTAGCCGAACACATAAGACGTCACGCTTTACTTCTAAATGTATGGAAAGACTCACACGATTTCCTCCTTATGCTCAAACTTTACTCATTTACATAAGTTTTCGAGAAAATAAAATAAGAATCCTTCCCCTTGACAAAAGAAGTACTATTTCGTCATAATGTGAATCTTTCAGCAATTATTCTACTTTTTTCATGTATGCAATAGGAAAGCGGCAATGCATTTGCCGCTATTTTGATGTTGAAAACATCCCAAAACTTCTCTTAAATAATTCCCACCAGCTTGCTGCGGCAACATCTTCTTTTGCCACAATTGTTTGCTTTAATAAAACATCCTTACCTTTTTTGACGACAAGTGTACCGAGTGCATCGCCTTTTTTAATTGGCGCCTTTACTTTCTTCTCAGCAATAACTTCTTGTTTTACCTTATCCATACTTTCGCCCTTTTTCATTAGAAGAGATACATTTTCGGATGCAACTAAATCTACCTTTTCTTTCTTACCTTTTCCCACGTTTACAGTCTTAATTTTTTCGCCTCTCTTATACAACTTCTTCGTTGTATATTGGCCAAATGCATAATCAAGGAGCTTTGTTACCTGATTATTGCGCTCTTTTGAAGTGGGTGCTCCCATCACAACAGAGATAACACGCATTCCATTTTTTTCTGCTGAAGCTGTTAAACAATATTTCGCCTCTGTCGTAAACCCTGTTTTTACCCCGTCCACGCCCGGATAAAAACGAACTAATTTATTTGTATTCACAAGCCAAAACTTTTTCTCTGTATCCTCTCGTAAATAATCCTCATATTTCCCTGTATATTTTCGAATTAATGGATACTTCATCAGCTCTTTTGCCATAATTGCCATATCATGTGCTGTTGAGTAATGATCTTTCGCTGGAAGACCGGTTGGATTTTTGAAATGTGTGTTTTTAAGTCCTAAATCCTTTGCTTTTTTATTCATCATGTCTACAAAACCTTCTTCTGAACCAGCGATATGCTCTGCAACAGCAACAGATGCATCATTTCCAGATGCAATGGCAATTCCTTTGAGCATTTCATTCACTGTCATTTCTTCACCAGGCTCAAGAAAAATTTGTGATCCTCCCATTGAAGCTGCATGTTCACTCGCTCTCACTTTATCTTGCAGCTTTAACTTTCCCTTCTCAACTTGTTCCATAATAAGCAGCATCGTCATAATCTTTGTCATACTAGCAGGCGGTAACTTTTCATTCGGACTTTTCTCAAACAAAACTTTACCTGTATCTTGCTCAATGACAATTGCTGACGATGCTTGCTCCGCTAACTTTGGCTTCGTTTCTACCGCTGTTTTTTCAGGCTGCGTTTTCTCAGACTGTGCAAAACCAACTGGAATAGCGGAAAGAAACAACATGAAACAAACAAGTATTCCAACAACTCGCTTCATGACTAACCCTCCATTCTATATCACACCTATTTTTTCCAATTAATACGTTTTTATACCATATTTTTCTATAAATTCATATTGACAAACCATTTGACTGCATATATTGTATTAAGTGTATTACATCGTATAGTACACCTAAATTTTATCAGGAAGGAGACATTGCTCTTGCACATTCAACTTGACCCAAGAAGCAACACTCCGATATGGGAACAAATTGTTCAAAATATAAAAGAACTGGTGTTAAAAAAGATGTTAGCACCAAACGATAAATTGCCATCTGTACGTGAACTCGCTTCATTACTTGTCATTAATCCAAATACAGTCAGCAAAGCTTATCAAGAATTAGAACGACAGGGAATTATTGAAACATTGCGGGGAAAAGGCACATTTGTTTCCCAATCGATTACACCAACATTGGATGAAAGGAAAATCGCTATGGTTGAAAAACAATTTCATCAATTATTACTAGAAGCTTCTTACCTCGGTATTTCAAAAGAAAAAATTCATGATTGGATTGATTCATACTATAAAGAACTAGGAGGGCATGTACATGCTGAAGGTGAAGAACATCCAGAAAACAATTGATAATCAAGTCGTATTAAACAATATTTCTTTCACATTACAAAAAGGAAGTATTGTTGGATTACTTGGCAGAAACGGCGCTGGGAAAACAACTTTACTGCGGACTCTTGTCGGTATTTTAGACGCAGATGAGGGAACTGTTACATATGACGATATGGATGTTCATAAACACCCAGAAGTCAAACAAAAGGTCGCCTACGTACCGGATTCTACTAATATATTGAACGGATATACAGTAAAAGAAATTGCGAAGTTTTATAAAGCCGTTTATGAAAACTTTAATGAAGAATATTTTTATCAACTGTTAGAGCGCTTCAGCCTACCTGAAAAACGTATTCGTAGTTACTCACGCGGTATGAAGGCACTGCTTGCTATCATTTTAGCTTTTTGTACAGGCGTAGAATATATTATTTTAGATGAACCAACAAATGGACTTGACCCCATTGCAAAAAGACAAGTCCTTCAATTTGTAATTGAAGAAGTAGCAGAACGAGAGATTACAATTCTCATTTCTACTCATCACTTAGATGAAGTAGAAAAAATCGCAGACACAATCATCATTTTAAAAGATCATACAATTGCATCCATCACAACATTAGAAGATACAAAATCTTGCTATGCGAAAATCCAAGTGGCATACGAACGATCGCTACCACAAAAACTAGAGAATTTATGTAATATAAAAATATTAAATCAAACAGGGAAAGTGTACACCATCTTAATCGAAGGCAATGTGGCAGTTACATTAGAAAAATTTCATAAAGAACAGCCTCTCTTAATAGAAGAGTTGCCAATGTCACTTGAGGATGTATTTGTGACGACGTTTGAGGAGGGGTCACATGTTTCATAAAGCGTTATGGATGCGGCAATGGAAACAAGGAAAATATATTATTCTACTGTTTTGGTTAAGTAGTTTATATTCGTTTCCTTATCAATATTACAATGACGCACAATCACAGCTTAGACAATCAAAAATGCAATTTGAAGATTATCTGTACTACTATTCTTATTCATTCACAGCACTCGATGGTATTGTAATACAGATCATCATTCTCATTGCACTCGCTTGTCTCTTAATTGGCTGGGAACGTAACAATCAATCTACTGATTTTTTGTTATCGATGCCTTTTAAGCGAAAAGATATCTTTTTAACAAAATGGTTATTTGGCGTTTTGAATATCATTATAGTAAATATCATTTGCTGGATAAGCATGTATGGAATAAAGAACGTATCGTTTCACGATCAGTATCAAACCTTTACTTCGTTCCACACTTACTTTTTATATGCTACGGTTGTACTTATTACAATCTATACATTCGGTTTATTTGTCGGTACTATTACCGGAAATATTATCTCTCAAAGTAGTTTAACTGTAATTTTATTATATCTACCATATGGTTTAATACTATTGATATCCGGATTTATTTATACTCATACGAGGGATTCAGTGGAAGCATTAGGAGAAATAGAACGGAAAACTCATGAATACTTACAACATGTAAGTGCTTTTGCACCATTAGATCGTTTCAATATCAATTATAATTATCATCCTATAGAGTTCGATGAGCAAGGGAATAAAATTCCTCCATTACCGCAGAAAAATCCAATGGAACATACATTTATTCCTTCTGCATGGAAACTATTAACGCCATTTACTTATATTATTATCTTTTTACCGATTGCAACTTTTCTATACACACGTGCTCCAAACGAACAAAACGGAAAAATATTATTGTTCCCTGGATTACAGAAATGGTTCATGTTCTGCACAGTCCTTTGTTTCGCTTTATTTGGTGGGAGGTTACTCGGTGGAAGAGATGCATTTCTTTCCTATTACGTTGGCTTTTTCATAGCCAGCATTATGAGTTACTTCGTTTTTACTCGCCTACTAAAATTGAAGTTTTCTTTTGGCGGAAAATAACGCTTGTGATGAAAGTAAGAAAAATAAGTATTAATTGAGGTGACCTACATGTTTCATAAAGCATTATGGTTTAGAAACTATAAACAAGGAAAATATGTTATTTGGCTCTTTTGGCTAAGCATTTTATACGTGTTGCCCTATAAATATTATACACACGCACAGCAAATGGCTGAATATTTCCGTCTAAAAACAGATGATCCTTATTATATGTATCATTTAGGAGGAGCTGACACCATACTGTTTCCTGCTCTTCTATTAATTGGATTAGCCATCCTATTAATAGGATGGGAACGCCATAATCAAACAATCGATTTTCTTTGGTCTATGCCATTTAAACGGTCACACCTATTTTTATCCAAATGGTTGTTGGGTACTGTTCATATTGTGAGTGCACTTAGCTTCAGTTGGCTTCTTATGTATATCATCTACAGGAACACGATACATGCTCAGTATCAATCATTTTCGCCGTTTCATTCATACTTTGTATATACAATCATTACATTAATTGCAGTCTATACGTTCACACTCTTTATTGGAACAATTACAGGAAACATCATCTCGCAAAGTGCGTTAAGTTATATTCTCATAGTTTTCCCATTATATATTTTCCAGCTAGTGTTCCCTTTCTTTGCATTACATGTAGATTTATCGCAAAAAGAATACAATTATAATTATAATAAGTACGCAACTTATACAGAAAATACAAGTATTGTAGCTCCTCTTAATCATTTTCGCATTGACTATGATTCACAAAGGGAATCTATAGAAGATGAATTCGGAAACATACAAGAAGGACCTACTTACCATCATATCTCGTCTGTTTGGACACTGATAAGCCCTACTATCTATATACTCATTTGTCTTCCACTAGGAGCCTATTTATATACACGCGCTCCAAATGAGCATAACGGAAAAATATTGCTATATCCAAAACTTCATGCATATTTCTCAATATGTACTTCTATTTGTTTCGCACTTTTCGGCTGTGCTATTTTTAATAACGGCAGTGATTCTTTACCGCTTAACTATATTTATTTTATAGGATCTGGCATGCTGACATATGCTATCTTACACCGACTGTTAAAGCATAAGCTTTCTTTACATGTGAAATAACCTCCTCACCCCGAGGAGGTTATTTCACATTCTCCCTTCTTTCTCCATACTGCTTTTCTTCCATCATCCCAAAACCATCACCATTCTCGACAATTTGATCTGTCGGGGCCACAACACTTTCAGCAATTTTCCACTCTCCACGTTCTTTTACAAACACTTGTAGAAAATAGTTCATTCCATTTAATTGGTATGGATTTTCTTTTTTTACATTGTAACGCACCGCAACGTAGTAAACTTGAATGTTTTCTTTTCCTGCTCTTGAAATGTATTGAGATAATCTTGGAATGTATACCGATGCTTTTGCAAATGGTAACTGCTTCGTTTTTACAAGGGACGAACTTGTCACATTGCGCAGCGTATCTTGATGACGGATGTTATCACTATGGTGGAATAACACTGTATTTTGCATAGAACGAACCCATAACTTTGAATATAATACCGGCTTATCATTCGCAATGTATTGCACTTCTTTTTGCACAACTTGAATGGGCGTATCAGCATACATCAATTTACTAAAGCAAAAAAAACTTCCTATAATGATTATAAGCGAAACAATCTGTTTCATTATCTTTCCTCCGATACTTTTTACTTAAAGTATCGGAATTTCAAAATAGTTTTATTCAAAAGAAAAAGGATAGGAAAGCACTTTGCTTCCTATCCTCATTTATTATAATACGCGACCAAATAAATCTAACACCATTTCAATCTCTTGATCGCTCCACCCTTGAAATTTCTCTCTATAATATTCTTTTCGTACATTTTCAAGCTTTTCAGCAACTTCTTTTCCACGATCTGTAATTTCTAGGTACACAATGCGGCGGTCGGAATCAGAACGTTTTCTCGTGACAAGGCCTTTACGAACAAGACGGTCTGTTACCGCTGTAATATGACTAGATGTAACGTTGACTTCATTTGCAATTTGCGATGCCATTTGTGGACTTTTCCAGAACAATGCACGTAGTACAGAAAACTCATTCCATGGCATATACTCTGAAAAAAGTTCATTAATATCATTTTGTAATAGACGTATCATTTTTCGAAATGATGTAGATAAATCTAAAATCAGTGCTTCTCTTTTTTCGTTCACTAGCCTCGACCCTTTTTTATAATATTTACACATATTATAATCTATAAATACCTACATTGTATATGTTTTCTTTCCTCATGATTTTCAATTCTGTAACTTATTTCATAAAATTTTCTTTCCTTTCGTTCATATACATATAGAAAGGACGGTGAGCGAGAATGCAAGTTGGTATGAATCCATATTCACTTGATATCCGCAATGCAAAAGAAGCTACCATCACTGTGCAAGGAGAAGGAATTGTAAAAGTCAAACCAAATGTCGTCGTGTTAACCATCGGCGTTAGAAGTGACAATAAAAATGTGAAACAAGCGCAGGAAGAAAATGCGATCCGATCTCAACAACTACTCGCCGCACTCAAACAGCTTGGCATTGCCGATAAGGATATAGAAACAATCTCTTATACAATTACACCGCAATATGAATATATAAATGAGAAACAATTATTACAAGGCTACCGAGTTGAACATTTGTATGAAATTACCGTTTTAAATGTTCAAAAAGCTGGGGAAGTATATGATATAGCAGTTACCAATGGAGCAAATGTCGCAAAAGGATTACGATTTCGTGTATCCCATCCAAATGCGTACTATCAGCAAGCACTCTTACAAGCGGTGCAACATGCACAGGAAAAAGCTCGTGCCATTGCGAGTACATATAATCTAAACATCAATCCAGTCCCTCTCTCTCTCGTTGAAGAATCAGCACAATCACCGCGTGAAGTTGTTTCTTATGCTACGTTACAGGCACAAGCCGCTCCACCAATTCAATCAGGGGAACTCGAGATTATTTCTTCCGTTCGCGCTATTTTTACTTATTTGTGACGCGATAACAATTTAAAAAGTAACCGTTCTCATTTTCACTGTTGTAAAAACATTTTGTTTTGATATAATAAAGAACGGTGAACCCTTACAGAAGGGATATCACGGGCGGGAGAGGGATACGAAAAAGAAGGTTTAACATGAAAGGAATACTTGATAAAACATTTAATTTAGACCTACACCACACATCACCAAAACAAGAAATACTGGCTGGAGTGACGTCATTTTTTACAATCGTTTATATTATGATTGTCAATGCGTCAATTTTATCAGATGCCGGCATTCCGCTGGAAGCTGGAATTTTGGCAACTGTTTTTAGTTCATTTGTTGGATGTCTACTGATGGCATTTTGGGCAAATGCACCTGCAATTCTTGTACCAGGTATGGGTGTAAATGCGTTCTTCACGTACACAGCTGTGCATACGCTAGGATTAACTTGGCAAGAAGCATTAGCAGCCGTCTTTATCGCTGGTATTATTTTTGCAATTGCCGCGTTTACACCAATTGCTCGTACGCTGTCGGTATCGATTCCAAAATCATTAAAAGAAGCAATCACTGTCGGTATCGGTCTATTTTTAGCATTTATCGGTTTGCAAAAAGGTGGTCTTGTAGTTCCACATGAAAATACGGCTGTTGCATTAGGAAAATTAAGTAGTCCAGTTGTTCTGGCAACACTGCTTACCCTTATTATTGCATTAGTTTTATTTACTCGTAACGTACGTGGAAACTTTTTATGGACGATTGCAATTGGAACTGGTATTGCATGGCTATTCGGTCTTGTTGATACAAGTCAAGTTGGCAATAGTTCATTTTCATTTGCTAGCTATGGCGATGTATTTGGAGCTATGTCATTCGGAAAGCTATCTTCCTTACCGTTTTGGATTGCAACATTCTCATTAAGCATGGTGCTTATTTTTGAGAACATGGGACTTTTACACGGTTTATTAGAAGATGATCGTAAATTCCCACGTGCTTATCAAGCAAATGCAATTTCAGCAATGACATGCGGTCTATTTGGCACAAGTCCTACGGTTTCAACAGTAGAAAGTGCTGCTGGTATTACTGCAGGCGGCAAGACAGGTCTGACGTCTATCGTTACTGGGATGTTATTCTTTGCATCATTGTTTGCTCTTCCGTTTGTGAAAATAATTCCGGATAGTGCCATTGCACCAATCTTAATTATTATTGGCGGATTGATGATTACAAACATTCAACAAATTCCTCTGAACGACTTTTCAGAAGGATTTCCAGCATTTTTAATCATCGTTATGATTCCACTCACATATAGCATTGCTGATGGCATTGCGTTCGGATTTATTGCTTATCCAATTTTAAAAGTAGCACTTGGTAAGCATAAAGAAGTTGCCACATCGATGTATATCATTACATGCCTTTTCTTAGCAATGTTTGTATTACATGCTATTGGCTAAATAAAAAACGTCGGGATCTCCCGACGTTTTTTATTTAAACCAACCTTTTTTATAAAACCACACCATCATGCCTCCACCTATGAATGCCATGACTGCTAAACAAATAAAATAACCATACTCCCACTTTAGCTCTGGCATATTCTCGAAGTTCATCCCATATACACCAGCAATAAATGTTAGTGGCATAAAAATGGTCGAGAACACGGTTAATGTTTTCATTATGTTGTTCATATGATGAGAGTTTAATGAAAAGTAACTATCCCGAATATCGGCTGTTAATTCCCGGCTTGCTTCAATCATTTCAGATAGCTTTAATAAGTGATCATGAATGTCTTTAAAATAAATTTCATGATCGCTCACACCGTAAAAGCGCGTCGAGTTTAAGATGCGATACAATAAATCACGCATTGGAATAATGGTACGGCGAAGTCTTGATAAATCAGAGCGAATATCAAACACTTCTTCTAATACCGTACTCGTTGTATCCCCTGTTAAATTATCATCAATTGCATTTAAATGATCTTCAATATAATATACAGGAGCAAAGTAATCATCGACAATTTGGTCAATAATTGTATGTGCGACATGAAGAGGCCTCTTCTTAATTCGCTGTCTCTCACCAAGCTTCGTCCACGCTCTTTCTATCGCATTATTATGTGAAAAATGAAATGATACAATATAACGATCACTCACAAACAAATCAATTTCATGTGGCTCTAATCCATCTTCTCCAATAGCATGAAGAACTAAAAAGTTATATCCGTCATAAAAATCAACTTTTGGTCTCTGTACATATTCTATACAATCTTCAATCGCAAGAGGATGGAATTTAAAATACTCTTGTAAAATATATGTATACTCTTCTTTTGTCGGTTTACATAAATCAAGCCAATACCATGCGACATCTTCTCGCCCTGTATCGTCTAACGAAACATCATATAATACTTCATCTTCTTTCGTTACTGCACAAATTTTAATCATAATTTCACCCATTATTATTCCGCTCTAACGGGTAGTAAGCCCTCCTTTAAAAGAATCAAAGAAGTTAGGTAGGGAATAACTTCCAGTTAGAGTCCGATTGGTTTAACTAACTATCAATGGAGAATGTCACCACTGATAGAAGTTTCATTTTATTATAAACATAAAATAGCAAAAAAAGCCAAGGAGAAAACTCCTTAGCTTTTTAACCTTATTTCGTTACAATACCGTGCACTAATTTTGGCGCATCAACATGTGCTGCTGCTATTTTCATGTTCTCATAAATTTTTGCTTTTACATCTTCTACATTTTCACGATTTGCGTAAATCGTAACAAGTGAGTCACCTTTTTTCACGATTTCGCCTACTTTTTTACGAAGCATAAGTCCAACTGCTAAATCAATCTCAGATTCTTTCGTTGCACGACCTGCACCTAAAAGCATCGCTGCTGTTCCAATTTCATCGGCAACAATTTCAGATACATATCCATCTTCTTTCGCTTCTACTTCAATCTTATATTGTGCTTGTGGCAGCTTAGAAGGATCATCAACAACAGAAGCGTCGCCGCCTTGTGCTGCTAGGAACGTTTTAAATGATTCTAGCGCTTTTCCATTATTCATCACTTCTATTAACTTTTCACGCGCATCTTCTAAAGAGGAAGCTTTTCCAGCAAGATACACCATTTGACTTCCAAGTGTTAAACACAGCTCTTCTAAGTCTTTCGGTCCTTTACCTTGCAATGTATCGATTGCTTCTTTTACTTCTAGTGCATTACCGATTGCTTCACCTAGCGGTTGACTCATATCTGAAATAACTGCCATTGTTTTACGGCCAACGTTATTACCAATGCGAACCATCGCTTCTGCTAAACGCTTCGCATCCTCATCCGTTTTCATAAATGCACCCGCACCTGTTTTTACATCAAGTACAATTGCATCCGCACCAGCTGCAATTTTCTTACTCATAATAGAGCTTGCAATAAGCGGGATTGAGTTTACTGTTGCTGTTACATCACGAAGTGCATATAGCTTTTTATCAGCAGGTGTTAAATTTCCGCTTTGTCCGATAACAGCAATTTTATTTTCATTTACAAGACGAATAAATTCATTGTTTTCAATTTCCACATGGAATCCTGGAACTGCCTCTAATTTATCAATTGTACCACCTGTATGTCCTAGGCCTCGACCTGACATTTTTGCAACTGGTACATCCAAAGCAGCTACTAATGGACCTAACACAAGCGTAGTCGTATCACCAACACCGCCTGTTGAATGCTTATCTACTTTTACCCCTTCAATCGCTGATAAGTCAATTGTATCGCCGCTATTTACCATTGCCATCGTTAAATCAGCACGTTCTTGTTCATTCATATCTTGGAAGAAAATTGCCATCGCAAATGCGCTCATTTGGTAATCTGGAATATCACCATTTGTATAGCCTTCTACAATAAAGTTAACTTCTTCTGTCGTTAATGTATGTCCATCACGTTTTTTTGCAATTAGGTCCACCATTCTCATTGTGAATTCACCCCTTCATTTGTTTTACGATTTCTTTTACTAATGCTAAGAAATTAGATTTTACACGTTCTGTCGTTTCAATTACTTCATCATGATGAAGTGGTTGATCTAAAATACCAGCTGCCATGTTTGAAATACAAGAGATACCAAGTACTTTCATACCTGCATGACGTGCTACAACAACTTCTGGTACAGTTGACATTCCAACTGCATCTCCGCCAAGTGTACGAAGCATACGGATTTCCGCAGGTGTTTCATATACAGGACCTGTCATCGCGACATATACGCCTTCTTGTACTTTAATATTTAAATCAGCTGCAACTTGTTTCGCCATTGCGCGAAGTTCTTTGCTATATGATTCAGACATATCAGGGAAACGTACACCCATTTCGGAATCATTTGGTCCAATTAATGGATTATGACCCATGAAATTAATATGATCTGAAATAAGCATAAGATCGCCTGGTTCAAATGCTGTATTTACACCACCAGCTGCATTTGTTACAACTACTGTTTCTACACCTAGTTCTTTCATTACACGAACTGGGAATGTTACTTTTTGCATATCGTATCCTTCGTAATAATGGAAACGTCCTTGCATTGCAACTACTGTAACACCTTGAAGTGTACCAAATACAAGTTGGCCAGCATGACCTTCTACAGTTGATACAGGAAATTCAGGAATTTCACTATATGGTACTGTTACTGCATTTTCAATTTCATCTGCTAATACACCTAATCCAGAACCAAGAATTAGTCCTACCTGTGGCGTTTCTTGAAATTTACCTTTTAAATATGAAGCAGATTTTGTAATAAGCTCACGATTCATCCTATTGTCCCCCTTATTTCTTTAGCTCGTTTAAGAAGCTTGTTCCGTATTTTGGCATCGTTACACCGAAGTTCTCAGCTACTGTTGCACCAATATCAGCAAATGTTTGGCGAAGTGCTAATTCTTGTCCGCCATCTTTCATACTTGGGCTATATGCTAATAATGGTACATATTCACGTGTATGATCTGTACCATGGTGAACTGGATCATTACCATGATCTGCTGTAATAAGTAACAAGTCATCTTCTTTTAGTTTTTCAAATACTTCTGGAAGACGTGCATCATATTCTTGCAACGCTTCTCCGTATCCTTGAGGATCACGGCGGTGACCAAACAGCGCATCAAAATCAACAAGGTTCAAGAAACTAAGGCCTGTAAAGTCCATATTTAATGTATCAACAAGCTTGTCCATTCCATCCATGTTAGATTTTGTACGAAGAGATTCTGTTACCCCTTCTCCGTCATAAATATCAGAAATTTTACCGATTGCAATAACATCATAGTCACTATCTTTTAATTCATTCATTACCGTACGACCAAATGGTTTTAATGCATAGTCATGACGATTTGGTGTACGCTTGAAGTTTCCAGGCTCTCCAACGAACGGACGAGCAATGACGCGACCTACCATATATTTTTCATCTAATGTTAACTCACGTGCAATTTTACAAATTTTATATAACTCTTCAAGTGGTACCACTTCTTCATGAGCTGCAATTTGTAGTACGCTATCTGCTGATGTGTACACGATTAAGGATCCTGTTTCCATTTGCTCTTTACCAAGTTCATCAAGGATTTCAGTTCCTGAAGCTGGTTTATTCCCAATAATTTTACGACCTGTTTTCTCTTCTAACTCATCAAGTAGTTCTTTCGGGAATCCTTCCGGGAACACTTGGAATGGTGTATCAATGTAAAGACCCATAATTTCCCAGTGTCCTGTCATTGTATCTTTTCCAGTAGATTTCTCTTGCATTTTCGTATAATAACCAAGTGGTTTCTCTACTTTTGAAATCCCTTGCATTTCCCGAATGTTACCAAGGCCTAATTTCACCATGTTTGGCATTTGTAATCCATTCATATGTTCAGCGATATGACCAAATGTATCAGATCCTAGATCACCAAATGCTTCGGCATCCGGCGCTTCTCCAATTCCTACGGAGTCCATTACCACTAGGAAAATACGTTTATATTTATTCACAACTGTAACCTCCTATATGTTCAATTCCACTTAATGTAGTATGTTCAAAACGATGTAAAAACTTCCCTTTTCTTCTAAGTCAGATGTCAGACATCTCATATGGGTATCATAACATGTTTACGCTTTCTTTTTAAGTGATTTTCGAAGAAATTCTTTTTTCTTTCACATTTTCTATTGTAATCCATTCTGTACCGAAGTGCTAATGAAATTATTATTTATTTCCTTATATAAAAATAAAGAGCAGCTCTAAGAGCCACTCCTTATTTTACTTCTACTGTTTCGTCTGTATGTTCGTGTAGTTTACCTTTTCTTACATGAACTTTCACTTTATACGCACCAGCTTCTTTAAAAGTATGTGTACTTACATACTCGCCTTGATTACCTTCCTTAGCTGGAATAAATTCATGCTTTGCTACTCCGTCTTTCGAAATTTCAAGTTGTACTTCAGCACCAGTTAACGCCGCATCTTTTTGTTTTAAATGTACTTTCATTGTAGATTCAGCATTTGCTTTGACATCGCCCGCCATAAGATGAATCATCGTGTCGCTTTTATGATCACCATGGCCTGCTTCATGTCCACCGCTTTCTTTTTTCGTATCTTCTACTTTCGCATTACCTACAGCCACTTTTACTTCTGGCATCACGTGCATTTCACGTGCATTTGTATGTGCGATAACATGATACACACCGTCGGATGGGAATGTTTTATCTACCGCATAAACCCCTTTACCTTTATGCTTCCCGTTTAACATTTCATGTTTTTCTTCGCCATCTTTCCAGATTTCAAATTTCACATCATCGGCATCTGTTACGTTTTCTTTCCCTTGTGTAACAAGTGCCTGTACTTCTACTTTTTCATTCGGCTTAAGTTCTTTCGGGTTTGTTTTTACTTCTACCTTTACTTCCTCAATCTTTTTCTTTTCTTTTGGCTGTTCATCTGCTTTTGTATTGCAGCCTGCTAATGCTAGCATCGCGATAAATAAAGTAATTACTAATTTTTTCATCATAACTTCTCCCTTCATACTTTCATTAGTATAGAGGAAATGGCTAGTCATATTCTAGCTTTTTGCTGAAAACAATGTACGAAATGTTTGTGAAGTTTTTGTGAAGTGCATTGTGATTTATATTTTCAAATAATAAAAGAGCATAGCTGGGACTATGCTCTCGGGTGAAACTGTTTATATACATCTTTTAATCTAGTTTTTGAAACATGCGTATAAATTTGCGTCGTTGAAATATCTACATGTCCAAGCATTTCTTGTACAGCACGCAAGTCCGCGCCATTTTCTAATAAGTGCGTTGCAAAAGAATGACGGAGTGTATGCGGCGTAAGTTCTTTTGCAATATTTGCTTCTTTCGCTAGTCGTTTTAAAATTTTCCAAAAACCTTGACGGGATAAGCGATTACCATGATGGTTTAAAAAAAGTGCATCTACAGTTTTTTTTCCTAGCAGTTCTGTTCTTCCTTTTTCAATATAACGTTGAATTGCTTCTGTTGCTAAACTTCCAAGAGGAATGATTCTCTCTTTATTTCCTTTCCCAATGCAGCGAACAAATCCCATTGTTAAATGAACATCATCTAAATTCAATGCAATTAATTCCGAAACACGGAGTCCCGTGGCATACAATAACTCTAGCATCGCTTTATCACGGATACCAAATGCACTTGTCTCTTTTGGCGTTTGTAGTAACGCTTCTACCTCACTTACCGACAACACTTTCGGTAACTTCCGCTCGCCTTGAGGTGTTTCAATATGTACAGATGGATCATGTTCAACCACTCGTTCACGTAATAAAAACTGATGAAACGAGCGTATGGACGCAATATGACGAGCTAGTGTTTTTGATGATTTCCCGTTCTCTTTTAAATACTGCAAAAAATTCACAATGTGTATCCGTGTTACCTCATGATATGTTTTTATTTGCTCGACATGTTGTAAATATTTCATATAACTTTTCAAATCTCGCTCATATGATACAATCGTATTTTTTGCTAGTCCTTTTTCGACAACCATATAATGAATAAAATCTTTTAATTGATCTTCCAATCTACACTACTCCCCATTTTCATAGAAAAAAATTATTCTATTTACAAAAGCATCTTTTGCCGGTTCTTCATTCCCTGATACTTTTTCTACTGTCTCTTCTTTTGGTTTTTCATAACGATGATAACTCTCATATTCTTCATTTACCCATAGTATAGCGAAATAAAACATAATCGTACAACCCGTAAATAATAAAAATACTTTCATTCCATCAAAAGTCAGCTTCAGAGCTCGGCGCATTGTAAACTCCTCCAAAATATATGTTATTACAACATATGCCAAGCTCTCTATGATTTATACCTAGATTCAAATAAAAAACCTCTCCCTAGCTAAATAGGAAAAGGTTATTTTTCATTCGTTTCATTTTCTTGACAATTTTTACAGATTCCATGGAAAGTCAAACGGTGGTCTTTTACTTTAAAGCTCCAGTCTCGTTCTACTTTTTTCTCTACTTCACCGAGTAGATCTTCTTGGATTTCTTGTACAGCACCGCATTGTGTACAAATTAAATGATGATGGAAACGCTGTGCACCTTCTTGACGTAAGTCATAGCGTGAAACACCGTCACCGAAGTTAATCTTATCGACAACTTTTAACTCGGATAATAACTCCAAAGTTCGATAGACGGTTGCAAGTCCGATCTCTGGCGACTTTTCTTTTACAAGGAGGTAAACATCTTCTGCGCTTAAATGATCTTCTTCATTTTCTAGCAGCACACGAACTGTTGCTTCACGTTGTGGTGTTAATTTATAGCTCGCTGCATGTAATTGCTTCTTAATTCGTTCAATTCTTTCTTCCATTCGGTACTACTCCCTCCTCGCCACTCTTACACCATTATATCAGAAGAAGGGCTACTGTCAAAAGAAAAAACAATCAAAATAACTTGATAGTTATTCTCAAGTAGTATTTATTTTTTATTAATAGTCTCCACGACTTCTTTCATTAAAACTGGTGAAGCATACGCTTCTATACTAGAAGCAATCGCTAACACAATACCGATGATAAGAAAAAAACAAGTGTAGCGAATTAACATTGGCAATAGTGATTCATTTACTTTTCGAATAAATTGATGCCTTATCATTCGTAAGGAAAAACTTGCGGCAATTGTCGTCATCACAAGAAACGTTGGAATAATGATTAAGTTTTGCGGCAACACAGATACAAATGCTAACAACAATCCATTCCAACCGTGCTGACTGACTAAAAAGCCTACTGTAAATCCAACGACAACACCTTTTAGAAATAATAAAATAAAAATAAGTGGTAATCCAATAATAGAAATGCCTAAAATCCAAATAAATCCAATATATTTCAATTGAGAAAAGTAACTTTCTTGAAACATTTCACCAGCATTTGCAAATTCCCCTTTGGAAACTTGTCCAAAAAAGCGGCTCAAGTAAAAAGACAAATCTTGCTTTTGATTTACCTGCAAACTATTTACAAGAATCGCGCCAAATACAACGCCCATTAATAACAAGACAGAAACAAATACGTATAGTGAAGAATTTTCTTGTATATGAGAGATTATACGATCTTGCCAAGTTGATTTTCGTAACATTTTTCTTCCCTCCGTTCACACTCTTACTAAAATGTATGAAAGAAAGAAAAAAGTATGACGAATTAACATTGAAATTCTGCTCTACTTTGCTAAACTTAAAAGTAGAGAATAGGAGGGATTTTTCTTGAAACCATTATTATTAGATTTTCCAACATTATTTCAAACTGAGCGCCTGCAAGTACGTAAACCGTTCCCAGGCGATGGAACAGAAGTATATGAAGCAATTCAAACTTCTTTAGAAGACTTACAACCTTGGATGCCAATTACATCCGAAACAGAAGAAACTGCCGAGGAAGCGGTTAGAAAAGCACACGGACAATTTTTACTTCGTGAAACTTTAGCTTTCCACTTATACGATAAAGTAACGGGTACATTTATCGGGGCCCTTACTCTTCATCCAGAAAACTGGGATATTCCAAAGTTTTCTGTCACCTTCTGGCTGCATAGTTCTTATACAAAACAAGGTTATATGACAGAAGCATTGAAAGGTGCTGTTCAGTTCGCTTTCGACAAACTTGGTTCTAGACGCATCGAAATTCGCTGTGACGCTACAAATGCAAATGCATGTGCCTTAGCAGAACGTCTTGAGTTTATTTTAGAAGGTACATTAGAAAATGACTTTCTTGCTCTAGACGGTAGCTTACGCGACACACGTGTATATGCCAAAATTAATTAAAACACTCGCCTTAGGCGAGTGTTTATTTTTGCAATTGTAAATATTGTAGTGCAAATATCGTCTTCGCATCATGAATACGTTGTTCTTGCATAAGTGAAATTGCTTCTTCCAATGACAATTCCATTAATTCCACAAACTCATCTTCATCTAAAGCTGCTTTATCTTCTTTTTTCTTTAATCCTGTTGCTTTATATACATACAAAATTTCGTCCGCAAAACCAGGTGATGTATAAAACGATGTAACAAATTCCATGCTGTCACACACATAACCTGTTTCCTCTTCCAACTCACGAACCGCAGTTATTTCTGGTTTTTCCCCTGGTTCTAGTTTCCCAGCTGGAATTTCGACAATCTCTTTTTCCAACGCTTTGCGGTATTGCTCGACAAGTACAATCTTTCCTTCATCTGTAACAGCAATAATTGCAACTGCGCCAGGATGATTTACAATTTCACGTTTACTTATTTCTCCATTTGGTAATACTACTTCATCAACACGAACTTTAATGACTCTTCCATCAAAAATCGGTTCAGTTGCAATCGTTCTCTCTGCAAGATTACTCACAAGACTTCATCTCCTTGTTCTATTTCCTAATCGTTCTTCATACATTTTACCACATTGAAAGGAGCGTGATAAAAATGAAGGTTTATATTTTGTCAAATCGTATCACACTGGTCGGCAAAGCTTGGCAAATTAGACATGCACTCAAACAATATGAAAAACGATATCACACTGTTCAAGACTGGATAACAGGTAACGAGAAGTAAACTGTTTGTCAACCTCTTTACGCTCTCGTACAATAAGAGTAAGGAGGTTGACCTATGAACAAACGACAATTAGGAAACTCAGATTTATATGTTACTGAAATGGGACTAGGTTGTATGTCTCTCGGCACCAATGAAACAGAGGCCATCCGTATCATTGATGAAGCAATTGATTTAGGAATTAACTTTTTAGATACAGCAGACTTGTACAACTATGGCCAAAATGAAGAATTTGTTGGCAAAGCACTTCGGGGGAAACGTGATCAAATTGTTCTCACTACGAAAGTAGGAAACCGCTGGACAACGGATAAAAATGGATGGTCTTGGGACCCTTCTAAAGCCTACATAAAAGAGGAAGTAAAAGAAAGCTTACGCCGCTTGCAAACAGATTATATTGATTTATATCAATTACACGGCGGTACAATTGAAGATCATATCGATGAAACCATTGAAGCATTTGAAGAATTAAAACAAGAAGGTATCATTCGGTATTATGGCATTTCTTCTATTCGTCCAAATGTCATTCGTGAATATGCAAAGCGTTCTAGTATCGTTAGCGTATTAATGGAGTATAGTCTATTAAATCGCAGGCCAGAAGAATGGTTTTCGCTGTTTCAGGAGCATCAAATTAGCGTTATTGCTCGCGGCCCACTTGCGAAAGGTTTGTTAACTGACAACAATGAAAGAAAGCTAGAAAAAGTGAAAGAAAAAAACTACCTTTCCTATAATTACGACGAGTTAACAAAAGCAGTAACTGCTGTCAAAGAGATTACTAAAAAACGTTCCTTAACAGAGACGGCTATTCAATATTGTTTACATGATCGGGCTGTTGCTGCTGTTATTCCAGGTGCTAGTTCCGCCCAGCAACTGCGTGAAAACGTACAAGCTGGAAATCGCACGCCGCTAACAACTGAAGAGTATGAGCGTATTCAATCCGTTGTAAAACGTGACACATATGCACTGCATCGTTAAAAAGAGCTACCCTTCGGTAGCTCTTTTTTACATTGTGTCGTATTTATCAGGATTTGTCCCAACATGTTTATTACGATTAAGTGTGTCAATTTGCTTTATCTCTTCTTCTGTTAGCGAGAAGTCAAAAATAGTAAAGTTTTCTTCAATGCGAGAGGCTGTAACAGACTTTGGAATCGTAACAATACCACTTTGAATATCCCAACGTAAAATAATCTGTGCAGGTGTTTTTCCATATTTCCCAGCAATTTCTTGAATAATTGGATGCTGAAATACTTCCCCACCTCTCATTAACGGACTCCATGCTTCCATTTGAATTTGTTCATTTTGACAAAAATTACGCAGCTCAAACTGTGCAAGCATTGGATGAAGTTCTACTTGGTTCACCATCGGCTTCACGTTACAATTGGGCAACAACTGTTCTAAATGGTGCTGATGAAAGTTAGAAACGCCAATTGCACGTACTTTTCCTTCTTCATATAGCTTTTCAAGAGCACGATATGTATCTACGTATTTTCCACGTATAGGCCAGTGAATTAAATATAGGTCCACATAATCCATTTGCAGCTTTTCTAAACTTCTTTCAAATGCTTGAAGCGTTGTTTCATACCCTTGGTCATCATTCCATACTTTTGTTGTAATAAAAAGTTCTTCACGTGCAATCCCGGATTCACGAATTGCTTCTCCGACACCGCTTTCATTTTCATATACAGTAGCTGTATCAATGGAACGATAACCAACCTCTAAAGCTTTTTTCACCGCTCGCTTTACTTCTTCACCTTCTTGCGCTTTATACACGCCTAAACCGAGCATTGGCATTTTCACGCCATTATGAAGCGTAGTTGTTGGAATATTCATAACAGTTCCTCCTTCTTCTACCTTGCACCTTACATGCAAGCAGATGCCATTCGTTTTCAATAACCATCACTTTATTTGAACAAGAAAAAAATAAAAAGTCAAAAGATACACCTAGTTTACATAATATTTTTATAGAGATTCACTACGATTATACTCCGTAAAAAATTCAGCTACTTCCGCTGACGAATGAAAAATAACACGTGCTTACTCGCTCACGTTATTTCCCATCCACTCTTTTGCTTTTTCATCTATATTACGAACAAACTCATCTTTTCCCTCGACATATTGCTCCGCATTATATGCAAATCTCTCTGCCAGCTCTCGCTTTAACGTCGCATACGCTTCTGCTTCTTCACAGTGCGCCATCATGAAATCACGAAATGCTAAGTGACGTATGATTTCTGGATTTCCTGTTTCAAAGATATGTAAATGATACGATCGATTTTCTTCTGTTCCATGAATAAAAAAGCGGCGACCTGAAATACCGTTTTCCCCCTTTGGTGTGTACCCTAGCTCTCTAAAATATTCACTCCACTGATCTATTCGTTCAATCTGCTTTACTTCCATAATCATATCCACAATTGGCTTTGCCGCTAACCCAGGAACAGATGTACTACCGATATGATGTACTTTAACAGGTTCTGGCATTGCTTCTTTTAAGCGCTTTGCTTCTTGGTGAAACTTTTCTGTCCAATGATTTTCATACGGTACCACTTCAATTTTTCTCATCCCAATCCCCTTTTCTCTAACCTATTTATTCTTCAAAGCATTTAAAAAATCATCAAGAGATTTCTCCTGATGATTTTTTAACACTTATTTAAAGTCTTTCCAAGTAAGACTACTTTCACTTAACAGCTCTTCAAACGATTTATTTTTCTCACGTTCACGCTGCTCTTTGCGCTTTCTTTCTATTTCTTCCACTTCTTTTTGTTCTTCTCTCACTTGCAATTCTTTCTTCTTGCTCTTTAATTGATGCATTAACGCCTCATTCAGTTGATCACCAATCGTAATTGCATCTTTTTCTGTTTGATTTGTTTGTGTTTGTCTTTGCATTTGTCTTTGTTTCTTTTTCTTCATACTGCTCACCTTTTACTTTTTTCTCCATTATAGGGGAAATAGTAGACTCTCGACAATAAAAAAGTCAATAATCGATCTCCATTTTCTACTATTGCAAATTTGTACAAATGTAAAGAAAAGAATAATATTTTATTAATTTTTATAATAAATTGAATTTTAATGGAAATAATTCTATTAATCTATTAAAATAATGTCGTATGATATTAGATTCTATATAAATCCATTTTGATTTTTCGACATATAAGCCGCGGCTATGGATAACAAAAGGTCACCTGCACTCGTTTTCTCTCTTTGTTTTCACTATGTCTGGGTAGGAAAAGGATTTGACCGCTTCTATGCATGACCGAATGCTCTCTCCCACCTAAAAAGAAGGGTTTTATGTCGTTTTTTTAATTTGTATTTATATAAAAAGGGAGCGAAAGTTATGTGGAAAAAAGTAATTCCTGCAGTTGCTGTTTTTAGTACAATTACGTTTTCAACCGTATTCGCCGCACCTCCATCTCAGACACCTCATCAACAAGACCGTTATATTAACGTGCAAATGCTCGGTATTAACGATTTTCATGGCCAATTAGACACCGTAAAACAAATTAATAACAAAGAAGCAGGCGGCGCCGACTACTTAGCAGCCTATTTACGAGATCGTGAAAAACAAAATCCCAATACATTGCTTGTTCACGCCGGTGATGCCGTCGGAGCAAGTCCTCCGATTTCTGCACTATTACAAGATGAACCAACGATTGAATTTTTAAATGATTTAGGTTTTGATGTTGGAACTGTTGGAAACCATGAATTTGACGAAGGTATGGATGAATTACGCCGCCTTATCTATGGAGGTTATCATGAAAAAACTGGTGACTTTAAAGGAGCTAATTTCCCTTATGTCGCTGCCAATGTTTATAATAAATCAACTGGACGGTTATTTTTACCACCGTTTACAGTAAAAATGATTGACGGAGTTCCAGTAGGGTTTATCGGTGTTGTAACAACAGATACACCAAATATCGTTATGCCTTCTTTATTGAAAAATGTACAATTCACCGATGAAGTAGAAGCGATTAATAAGTCTGCAAAACAACTGAAAAGACTTGGCGTCAAATCCATTGTTGTACTTGCGCATAATGCGGGTATTACAGATGAAACTGGAGTAACAGAGGGGGATCTCGTTCGCTTAGCAGAAGGAACAGATTCTGAGGTAGATGTTATTTTCGGTGGTCATAGTCATACTTATGTGAACGGGACAATTCATAATAAACTCATCGTACAAGCAAATTCTTATGGAATGGCTTTTGCCGATGTTGATATGAAAATCGATCGTAAGACGAAAGATATCGTAGAGAAAAAAGCGGAAGTTGTTACAACATTCCATGAAGGAATAGAACCGGATCCACAAATTAAGAGTAAAGTAGAACAATATGCTGAAAAAATCGCACCGCTCATCAATGAAGTTGTAGGAACTGCAACGGCCCCATTAACTCGCAACCAAAATTCTGCTGGCGAATCAGCGCTTGGTAATTTAATTGCTGATGCACAGCGCAAAACAATGGATGGAAACATCGCTCTTATGAATCCAGGTGGTATTCGAAATGATTTAGATGCAGGAGATATTACATGGGGAGAATTATTTGCTATTCAACCATTTGGAAACCAATTAATGAAACTTACGCTAACTGGAAAAGATATTCGCGACATTTTAAACCAACAATGGCAAAAGGATAAAACAAGAATGCTTCAAATTTCTGGTATTCAATATACATGGGATAATAGTAAACCTACTGGTGAAAAAGTGAGCCATATCACACTAGGAAACGGTGAAGCTCTAGTAGATACTCATACTTATAGTGTTGTGGCAAATGCATTCCTTGCTTCTGGCGGTGATGGATTCACTTCCTTTACGAATGCTAAAAATACAGAAGTTGGCCCAACTGACCTTGATGCTTTCGTAGATTATGTAAAGCAATCAAAAGGCCCAATCGAAGCTACGATTGAGGGAAGGATTCAAAGGCTGAATTGATTATTCACACACCAAAAAAGAGAGAAGCTTCTTCACTTCTCTCTTTTATTTATCTTTTACATCATGTATCTCTGCATATTTTTGTATAAACTCTATTAAAGCTTCTTCCACAATTTTTGATTTATAAACACCTCTTGCCTGCGACAAAATGTCCAATTGCTCTAAAATTTCCGTACATATAGAGAAAGTACGCTTCTTTTTTTCACCACTTTTTTCCGTTTTCGCTATAAAGGGGGCCTCTCTTTTTCGGAGCAACTCATAAATGTTCTGCAGTTGTTCATAAATGAGTGCTTGATAATCCGTTTTTACATATTGAAGCGCGGTAGCTTCTTGAAGATATAAATGGCGCGGCTCTTCTCCTTCCCCAATAAATATTCGTTTCTTTTTCTCACCGTTATATTCGTATCCAATCATCCTTAGCTTTTTCGACAATGTATATGGGCTCATTTCGAGACGTTTAGCAATCATTGCAAGTGGTTCACGTTTATTTAAACGATCTATAATTTCTCCAATTGTCACTTCCTCCCCCCTTTCTGAGCTTACATACTTGAAATTAGATCGGCATGTTATGATACAATAATTTTTTAACAGTATATGCTGAAATTACAGCACTGTGCAGTGCACACCATTTAAGAAAAGGAGGTTTTTTTATGCTTTTCCGTAGTCGCACTCCTTCCTTTTACAACAAAGAGAAGAATCCAATTCCTAATAGCGTCACCACGATAGAAAACGTTACGATTAACAATCGTAAACAAGCTCTACTCATACGTGGTCAAGACGTGAATCAACCTATTTTATTATGCTGTCACGGCGGTCCTGGCATGGCACAAATTGGATTTATTCGTCATTTTCAGGAAACCTTAGAAAAACATTTTATCGTTGTAAATTGGGATCAGCGCGGAGCTGGCAAATCCTTTTCATGGCGTGATATAAACACACCATTCACAATTGAACAATTTGTTTCAGACGCTCATGAAATCATTCAATATCTACTTTCTCGGTTTAAAAAACAAAAATTATTTCTCGCTGGTCATTCTTGGGGAAGTATTATTGGTCTACAAATAGCAAATAAATATCCAAAGTACATAGAAGCATATATTGGAATCGGACAGATTGTACATATGAAACAAAACGAAGAATTGTTGTATCAACATTTAATTCATTCTGCAAAAAAACATGGACACGCACGAGCATTGACTTCTCTAACAAAACTAGGCAAGCCTCCGTTTTTAGATATGCGGCGTCTTATCATTCAAAGAAGATGGCTTGGTACATTTGGTGGTGCGGTTCAAAGTGGAACTTCGTTTTCTTTTATTCGAAAAGGGCTACTTTCTTCTGAATATACATGGCTAGATTGGTTAAAGTTTCTCGCAGGAAATATAAAATCAGGGACATTGTGGGAGGAAATGCTCACAGTGGATTTCTTTTCTACAATCTCAAATCTTTCCGTACCCGTTTATTTTTGTTCTGGCCGTTACGACTATCAAACACCTTATGCACTTGTACAGCAATATTGCGATATGATTCAAGCACCGATAAAAAAAATGATTTGGTTCCCAAACTCAGCTCATTCTCCAAATTTAGAAGAACATAAACTTTTTGCAAGCACTTTATGCTCTATAAAAAAAGAGTTAACCTTTTCACACGTGTAACAACCATTACTATATAAATCCATTTTGATTTTTCGACATATAGCCACGGCTATGGATAACAAAAGGTAACCTGCACTCGTTTTCTCTCTTTGTTTTCATTTAGCATGGGGTAGGAAAAGGATCTGACCGCTTCTATGCATGGCCGGATGCTCTCTCCCACCTAAAAAGAAGGGTTTTATTTCGGTTTTTTAATTTGTATTTATATACCTTTTACATTTCACGAAAAGCACTCTATAAAAAAAGGTGCGTTTCACAGACGCACCTTTTACTTTGTAGATTCACGCTCAATTAAGATAAAATCATTTTCCAGTTCCTCACGTCTTACTTGTTTCTTCTTTATTTTCTCCATCAGCTTCTGCACTGCAATTGTTCCTTGATTACCAATAGAACTTCCGATTGTTGTCAAAGAGGGAGTAATCCACTCACCTTGCAAGCTCCCTTTAAAACCAATCACTTGTAATTGCTTTGGTATATGAATGCCAAGAGATTTTGCCGCACGAATTGCCGCAATCGCAACAGCATCACTAGAAGCTACAATGCCTTCTATATAAGGATGCTTCCGTAATATTTCGATGATTTCTCTTTCTCTCTGTTCCTCATGAACTGTTATTTGTTCTTCCCGATAAGCAATTTGTTCATCCCAAACGGCATCTAAAAAACCCGATACGTGCTCTTCCATTCCATCATCTTCTGCCTCTTCTTGTATATAAGCTACAAAATGGCAACCTTTTTCTTTTAATAAAACAACAGCCTTTCTAGCACTTTCATAATACGTAGAGGCAACTTGCTGTTCTTCCATCTCCAGTACAATAAATGGAATAGAAAGCTCGTCTAGGTGTGCAGATACCTCTCTCGTCATAATGACTCCTGCAATATTATTTTGCAAAAGTATATCTATGTATCCACTTTTATTTTCTACGTTGCAAACAACAATTTGATAGCCCTCTTTATAGGCAGCTTCTTCTACCGAACGAAGCAAGGTTATATACGATGGATCTTGTAAATTTGATACAAGTATAGCAATCATTGTCGAAGATTTTTTAAACAATGCCTTCGCTACTGCGTTTGGCTTATACTGTAATTCTTCAATTGCTTGTTTTACTTGTTTTACTGTATCTTCATGTACGTATCCTTTTTCATTAATGACTCGTGAAACGGTTGCGACTGAAACACCTGCCAATTTTGCAACATCACGTATTGTTGCCACATCGTCACCCCTTAATATGGTAATAGCTTACAGTTTAAACCTAAAACAAAATCTGACATTCGTCAAGGTTATTATTTCATATTTCTGAAAATTGTTACATAAAAAAAGAAGCGCTTATTAAGCACTTCTCTCTCGTTTTACTTGTCTATCTTTCACTATAAATGTCTTTTTCAACATAGGCGGTGTAATCATTGTCGTTAAAATAATACTTCCTATTTATTTTTATTTCACCATATTTAACGATTAACTTTACATATCTTTAAATCTAATTGAATTTCATGTAAGATTTCGATATCATCATAGCCAACAAATGGAATTTCCGGTTTGATCAGCCGCGCTGCCCTCACCGCATCTACATATAAGTTTGTCATCACAAAACCACGCTTCTGATAAAAACGGAGTGCATTTGTATTGTCGTTTGTTGTAATAAGCCATATTTTTTTACACAACCGTTCCCTTGCTACTTCAATCACATTCTCTACAAGCTTCGTGCCAATTCCTTTCTTCTCATCTAAACTATCGAGTGAAACAATTTCACAATAATTATTTTTTATTTTATATGTGATAATTCCTATTATTCTGTTATTTACAATTGCAACAAAACCTGGTAATTGTTCTAAATGGTGTGCTTGTCCCCGTGAAACCATCAGCGTACTCCCCCAGTTTTCACACATAAAATGTGAAATCACTTCCCGCATTTCCACTGTTATTTTTTGCACTTGAATCATGCTTCATCTTCTCCCTTTTTATGCCATTATGATACAATAAAAGTGTATCATATGTAGAGTAACTTGGAGGCTGAAGTATGAAACGATTTTTCACAGCATTACTAACCATATTAGGAGCGTTAATTGGTATCGGCATTTTCTTTACCAATAAAGTGATGTACTTAAAGAAGAAATCAGAAGAAGAAATTTTAGAACGTGAAACAAAAAAACATTTTCGCGTAGAAGATTTTGAATCTATTCCAAAAGAAGAAGTCTTTATCCCTTCTCAATTCGGATACGACATTCACGGATACTACATTTCTGCAGGTAATTCTAATAAATTTATGATTTTTTGCCACGGTGTAACCGTGAATAAAATAAACTCTGTCAAATATGCCAATTTATTTTTGAACAGAGGATATAACGTGTTTATTTATGATCATCGTCGCCACGGTAAAACCGGTGGGAAAACGACAAGTTATGGCTACTATGAAAAGTATGATCTAAAAACTGTAGTCGATTGGTTAAAAGAACGTTTTGGAAAGAATATTACACTCGGTATTCACGGGGAATCTATGGGAGCTGCGACATTGTTACAATACGCAGGTATGGTAGAAGACGGCGCTGATTTTTACATTGCTGATTGTCCATTTTCCAACTTTTACGATCAGCTACATCATCGTTTAAAAGTCGAGTTCCACCTGCCAAAATGGCCGCTATTACCATTGGCAAACGCCCTGTTAAAAGTTCGTGATGGCTATACACTACGCGAGGTTTCTCCGATTGATTGTGTAAAAAATATAAAAAATCCAGTGCTCTTTATTCATAGTAAAGAAGATGACTACATTTTATGTGATATGACGAGAGCATTGTATGAAGCAAAAGAAAATAACAAAGAACTCTTTATTGCAGAGCATGGTGCACACGCTTGCTCTTATAACGAAAATAAACAAGAATATGAAGCTGCAGTTGATCAATTTTTAGGAACATATGTAAATAAAACAAAAAACAGGCTTGCGTAAGCCTGTTTTTTTCGTATCTTCCTATGCTAGAACGTCTGTAACTTGTTCCATATTTTCAGAAATCCATGTCACCGCTTCATCAAGCGTTTGAAATTCTGTCGTCTGAAATGTCACTTCATCTTGCAGGAGCCAAACGTCTTTTGCCTCTTGCTGCACTCCAGCAATCGACCAATGAAGTAAGCTATATGGATGATTATCATTTAAAAATGATACCCAAGTGCGTTCGTCCGCGATCGTTTGTAATGAACGTATTTGTTTATTCATGTTTCTTCACCTTACTATATCTCAATTATAAACGTTATTATAACACTCTCTTCTACCGTATACAAAGTTCCGTTTTCTTATTGTAAAGCGGTTCCTGTAATTATATGATAAACATAAGCGTTTGGGAAGGAGGGATAACGTTGGCAAAAGTACAAATTAAAGTAAATGATAACGGTTCGTTTCGCATTACAGGGGATGTGGAACTAATCGATTCACAAGGTAATGCTTTCCCGGCAAAACCAGCATTTTCTTTATGCCGCTGCGGCTTATCGCAAAACATGCCATATTGTGATGCTTCGCATAAAGGAAAATTTGAATCTGTTGTTCGAGCACCAAAAGGAGAATAATAGCGAAAGAAGCACGTACAAATCAATGTACGTGCTTCTTACATACTCCCTATATAAAATCCTAGGAATGCCGAGCCAATTCCCATGATATAGCTTATTACCAAATACAATACGGCCCTTTGTCCTTCACGTTTATGTATAAATTGTACGATTTCAAGTTTATATGTTGAAAAGGTTGTAAACGCCCCCATAAACCCGGTTCCACATAATAACAACCACATGCTACTAACCTCAGCCCCGTACAATAGACCGAGTAAAAATGAACCACATACGTTCACAAATAATGTTCCATATGGAAACAAACTTCCGTACTTTTTTTTCATTGCATTGCCAATGAAGAATCTAGCAATCGCTCCGAAAAAACCGCCCATTCCTACAAGTAAAATGTTCATAGCGTTCCTTCCTTATTCACGCTTCTTTCATACAACATATTTCCAAGATAAAATCCGAGTAAAGATAATAATAATCCGCCAACTACACTTGTACTTACATAGTAAAAAGCCATCATAAAAGCTTCATGCTGTAATAGTTTCATCGTCTCTACACTAAATGTCGAAAAGGTTGTAAAAGAACCGATAACTCCTGTTCCAATCGCACTTGTCATAACGAGTGAAACATGTTTCATACGAAACAAATACAGCGTTAAAAATGCTAATAAAAAACTACCAATCATATTCGCTGACCACGTCGCTAACGGAAAAGTATCTACAGATGTAGATCCCATCCATTGTCCTAATCCATAGCGAGCTAAAGCACCTATAATGCCTCCCATTCCTACTGCAATATATTTCATATTTCCACCTCAATTTACGTACATACTGAAATCTTTCCCATACTAGTATAGCAAAATTTATCCCGCTATTTGCGGGCAGTAATACCCCCACCACTGATTAAAGTTTCACTTTATTCCCCCTTCATTTTCACACAATTCTTCACATTCGAATATTTTTTACTAACATTTTTTCTTTTTTGTGCTATAATGTGAGCAAACAGCATCCTTCGGGGTCGGGTGAAATTCCCAACCGGCGGTGATGAAGTGCACACTTCTAAGTCCGTGACCCGTTTTCAACTCGAAAACGGTGGATCTAGTGAGATTCTAGAGCCGACAGTATAGTCTGGATGGGAGAAGGATATGTTTTCTAGTGCTTATATATCGAATACACTTTTATTTTAGCATACACATTTTTACTGATTCTTTTTGAATCTCTGTATATGTTTTTTTTCATATACCTATGTTTCTATGCTGAAATAAAAAGATACGACTAGCTTGTAAAAAATTTATATTTTGCTAGGTTTATTTCTGATGCGAAAATATAAATTACTGCTAGGTTTCTTAACTATACTCTCGTATTCGGACTATATTTCTAGAAATCACGTCTCCCAAACCCCAAGGATTTTATTATCCTTGGGGTTTTTTGATTTTTCTTAGGAGAGGTGAAACGTATGACTGATCAAGAATATATGACAATTGCTCTGCAATTAGCAAAAAGTACAGCTGGGCAAACAAGTCCAAATCCAATGGTCGGTGCTGTTGTTGTAAAAGATGGAAACATCGTTGGGATGGGCGCACACCTACGAGCAGGTGAAGAACACGCTGAAGTTCATGCTCTTCATATGGCAGGAGCCAAAGCAAAAGGCGCCACTGTATATGTAACGTTAGAGCCATGTAGTCATTTTGGAAAAACTCCACCTTGCTGCGATTTACTGATCGAAAAGCAAGTGAAACGAGTTGTAATTGCAGCACTAGATAGCAATCCACTCGTTTCAGGTAACGGTGCAAGCCGTTTACAAGACGCGGGCATCGCTGTAACAATTGGCGTCCTTGAGGAAGAAGCAATCGCATTAAACCGCTACTTTTTCCACTATATGAATACAAAGCAGCCATTTGTGACGTTAAAAACAGCGATGAGTCTAGATGGAAAAATAGCAACTGCTACTGGAGATAGCAAATGGATTACAGGTGAAGCTGCTCGCGCGGACGTTCATCAATATCGGCATGAACACGACGCGATTCTTGTTGGTGTAAACACTGTCATTACTGATAATCCGCAGTTAACAACACGCCTTCCAAACGGCGGAAAGCATCCAATTCGAATCATTTTAGATACACACTTACGAACTCCACGTTCCTCACATATCATCACAGATGGAGAGGCACCAACATGGATTATTGTTGGAAAAGACGTAGAAAAAGAAAAAATAGCAGCATACGAATCAACAATGGTATCTGTATTGCAAATGAAAACGAGCCATATTGAAATACGTGACCTCCTTTCCCTTCTTGGAGAGAAACACATCCTTTCACTCTTTGTTGAAGGTGGACAATCGGTTCATGCTAGCTTTTTAGAAGCAAAGTGCTTCAATGAACTCGTGACATATATAAGCCCGAAACTAATCGGTGGAAAAACAGCACCGACATGGTTTGGAGGCAATGGTTTTTTAAAACTGCAAGACGCACTTTCCTTGCAAATTCAAACGATGAAACAAATTGGTGACGATATAAAAATCGTTGCTACCGTACGAAATGAGGTGTCTGAATGTTTACAGGAATTGTAGAAGAGCTTGGAACCATTTCAAATATGCAGAAAAGCGGAGAATCGATGAAGCTGACAATTACCGCATCTTCGATTTTATCAGATGCCAACTTAGGCGACAGCATTGCTGTTAATGGAATATGTTTAACCATCACTTCCTTTACAGCACATTCTTTTACTGTTGATGTCATGCCAGAAACGATGAAATCTACGTCACTCCGAATGCTAAACCGCAGCTCTAAAGTGAATTTAGAACGTGCTATGGCAGCAAACGGTCGTTTTGGCGGGCATTTCGTCACTGGACATATCGATGGTATTGGAACCATTTTGAATAAAAAGCAACAGTACAATGCTGTTTATTACAAAATCGAAATACCAGACACATTGCTCCGCTATTGTTTACAAAAAGGATCGATTGCTGTTGACGGTACAAGCTTAACGATTTTTGATATTGATGATTCTTCTATTACAATTTCGCTCATTCCACACACACTAAGTGAATCTGTATTAGGCGGAAAAGTAGCTGGTGATATCGTGAACATAGAATGCGACATGATTGGAAAATATATCGAGCGTTTTGTGTCACAGCCTACAAGGCAAAACAACTCAGTGACAGAAGGCTTTTTACAAGAAAATGGATTTCTATAAGGAGGAAGCACAATGTTTCATCGTATTGAAGAAGCACTAGAAGATTTAAAACAAGGAAAAGTTGTTATTGTATGTGATGATGAACACCGAGAAAACGAAGGTGATTTCATCGCTTTAGCAGAGTATATTACGCCCGAAGCAATTAATTTTATGATTACACATGGCCGTGGTCTTGTCTGTGTACCCATTACAGAAGAATGTGCAAATCGATTACAGTTAGAGCCAATGGTTTCTCATAATACTGATTCTCATCATACTGCGTTTACAGTGAGCGTTGATCATATTTCTACAACAACCGGTATTAGTGCTTACGAACGTGCAACAACTGTACGTGAGCTATTAAATCCAAACTCGAAAGGAACAGATTTTAATCGCCCTGGCCATATCTTTCCGTTAATCGCAAAAGAAGGCGGCGTTCTTCGCCGTGCTGGACATACGGAAGCAGCTGTTGATTTAGCAAAACTGTGCGGAGCAGCACCAGCTGGGGTCATTTGTGAAATTATAAAAGAAGATGGCACGATGGCACGAGTTCCTGACTTATTACAAGTTGCAAAACAATTTGATATAAAAATGATTACAATTGAAGAGTTAATCGCTTACCGCCGTCATCACGAAACACTCGTAACACGCGAAGTTGAAATTACATTACCAACCGATTTTGGTACATTTCGCGCAATCGGTTACTCAAATTCACTGGATCAGAAAGAGCACATCGCTCTTATCAAGGGCGATGTTTCAACAGGTGAACCCATTCTCGTCCGCGTCCATTCTGAGTGCTTAACCGGCGATGTTTTCGGCTCTTGCCGCTGTGACTGTGGACCACAACTTCATGCCGCTCTCACCCAAATTGAGCGAGAAGGAAAAGGTGTTCTTCTTTATATGCGCCAAGAGGGCCGTGGTATTGGGCTGCTCAATAAACTACGCGCATACAAACTGCAAGAAGAAGGATTCGATACTGTTGAAGCAAATGAAAAATTAGGCTTTCCAGCAGATCTTCGTGATTACGGTATTGGCGCTCAAATATTACAAGATTTAGGTTTACAACAATTGCGATTATTAACAAATAACCCAAGAAAAATTGCAGGCTTGCAAGGTTACGCTTTAGAAGTCATCGAACGCGTCCCTTTGCAAATGCCAACAAAGGAAGAAAATAAAGCATATTTACAAACAAAATCAGAAAAGTTAGGTCACTTATTAAATTTATAATACATTAAGGGAGAGATAAAATTATGGTATTCGAAGGTCATTTAGTTGGTACAGGATTAAAAGTAGGGATTGTCGTTGGACGTTTTAATGAATTTATTACGAGTAAACTATTAGGCGGTGCATTAGACGGTTTAAAACGCCACGGTGTAGAAGAAGATAGCATTGATGTTGCATGGGTTCCAGGCGCATTTGAAATCCCATTAATCGCCAAAAAAATGGCAAACAGCGGAAAATATGATGCTGTCATTACACTTGGCACAGTGATCCGCGGTGCTACAACTCATTATGACTACGTTTGTAATGAAGTTGCAAAAGGTGTTGCTTCTCTATCACTACAAACGGACATCCCAGTTATTTTCGGCGTATTAACGACAGAAACAATTGAGCAAGCAATTGAACGTGCTGGTACAAAAGCTGGTAACAAAGGCTATGAATCCGCAGTTGCTGCCATTGAAATGGCACACTTATCAAAACAATGGGCATAAAAACAAAAGAGGCTTCGGCCTCTTTTTATTTTTTAACTTTTTTTCGTACGTCTTTTATTAATTCATTCATTGTTTTCCCTTCAGTTGCTATGCGAAGGTTTTGTGCCGTTCTCCAAACATTTTCCCGTTTCTTTTCTTCTTGCACAATATAAAGTTCTTGACGTACTTCTTTTAAGTCTTTTCCTTCCGTCTCAATGCCAAGGTGCTCAGCTTTGGTTCGAAAATGCTGTTCAATTCTTTGTTGCATTTCTTTCTGCTCTGGATTTTCAGCTGCCTTAACTGGATCAGCACTAATTGCCTTTAATAAAATAAGAAAAGTCATAATAGCTAATATATATTTGTGCATGTGAGATCCTCCAACCCGAAATAAATTACACCTTTACTATGTACAATTACAGGATGGAAAATTCGGCCACATAATTTATTTTTTTACTAAAAAGTCACTTATCTAAAGGCTCGAAGGTATTTTATTACATTTTATTTACAAAAAATAAAATGTAACAAAAGACATAAAAATAGCTACTCTTTCATGGAGTATCCATGAAAGAGTAGCTATTTTATATAAATCCATTTTGATTTTCCGATATATAAGCCGCGGCTATGGATAACAAAAGGTGACCTGATTCGTTTTCTCTCTTTGTTTTCACTTAGCATGGGGCAGGAAAAAGATCTGACCGCTTCTATGCATGGCCGGATCCTCTCTCCCACCTAAAAAGAAAGGTTTTATGTCGTTTTTTTAAATTTGTATTTACATAGTCTACATCTTACCTTGATTGCTCCAGTCTCACAAAGAAACTATTTTCTCTTATTTTTTACAGCGCACATTCTTCAATTTCAAATCCTAAATCTTCAATCATACCCCAGTCAGCTGTTGGTTCTTGTCCTTCGGTTGTTAAATAATCACCAACAAAGATAGAGTTTGCTGCAAACAGACCAAGTGGCTGCACGGAGCGTAAATTGATTTCGCGACCACCAGAAATACGAATTTCTTTTGATGGATTAACAAAGCGCATCATTGCTAGCACCTTCAAACATTCTACTGGCGTTAATTCTTTTTGCCCTTCTAACGGCGTACCTTTCACAGAAACAAGGAAGTTACATGGAATAGAATCCGCATCTAAACGTTGTAATTCAAGTGCAATTTCCACTCGCTGTTCAATTGTTTCTCCCATTCCAAAGATTGCACCCGAACATGGAGAAATACCAGCTTGCTTTGCTTTTTCTACTGTGTCAACGCGGTCATCATACGTATGTGTTGAACAAATACTATCATAATTATTCACATGTGTATTTAAGTTATGATTATAGCGATGAACACCCGCTTCTGCTAACCTTCCTGCTTGATCTTCATTTAAAAATCCGAGGCAGCAGCAAATTTTCAAATCTGTTGTATCGCGAATTTCTTTTACCGCACCAATGACATGATTTACCTCTTTATCAGTTGGGCGACGTCCAGAAGCAACAATACAATATGTACCTGCTTTTCGACGAACCGCTTCGTGTGCACCTTCAACAATTTTTTCTTGTGTTAACCATGCATACTTATCAATTGGTGCTTCTGATATGATAGACTGTGAGCAATATCCACAATCCTCTGGACATAATCCAGATTTCGTATTAATAATCATATTTAACTTTACTTTTTTACCAAAGTGATGGTGACGAATCATATATGCAGCATTCATAATTTCTAACACTTCTGTATCATCTGCCTGTAAAATCGCTACAGCTTCCTCTTTCGTAATGCTTCTTCCTTCTACAACTTCAGATGCAATTTGTTTCCAATCTGTTTTCGTTTGTACTTGTTTCATTTTTTCTCTTCCCCTCTTTTTCAATATACGCAAATAAAGCATGATACGTTGCTACAATTTCTCCTTCTTCCGTGAAATCTCTTTCGTATATACGAAGCATTGTCCGAAAGATAGAAGGGCTTTGACAATAGGACTCTGCATTACTATTCGTCGCTCCTACCTTCCGAATGGACTGTAGAAATCCGCGAACTGTAGCAAACCTTTCTATGTAACATGTTTCATCAACATGAACATCCCCTGTTACACTTTCACATACGCCTTGCAATTGTTTTCTCGTCAAAAAACGTTGTCCAACAGCCACGCTATTTTGCATACTTCGTTCTGCTTTGGCACGCTGAAATGATGTATGCAGCTCTTGAAACGTTTGATCCCCAAACGTCGAAAATAACAACAAGCCATTTTCGTATACATGACGATATAAATTTTTTACCGTTGTTTGCAAATCGTTTAACCATTGAAATGTCGCACTAGAGATAATGACATCAAATGTTTCACTTAATGTAAGTTTTTCAATGTCTTCACAGCGAAATGTAACTGATTTTACATGATTTCTCGTTTTGGCAACTGCAACCATACTTTCAGCAAAGTCAACCGCTGTAATTGTTGCGTTTGGAAAAGAAATTGCAAGCTGCTCAGTCACATAACCTGTGCCACACCCAAGTTCTAAAATACGGATAGACGACACACTGTCATACCGTTCTTTCATTGCAGAAAGTAATTGGTGTGCCAGCTTTTTTTGCACATTTGCATATTGATCATAGGATACAGCTGCTCCGTTAAATCGTTTTTGTAATAACGTTTTATTGATCATGTTGTATCCCCTTTACAAACTGATTGATTTCGTTTGCACAATATTCCGAATTTGTTACGCAAAGTGCGTGCCCGGCTTCTTGTATCACCTTAAGCGTTGCGTTCGTATTCTCTTGTATATAGTAAGCAGCAGAAAGTGGACATATCGTGTCGTTTTCTCCGTGAAGAAGTAATATAGGTGCCTTTATATGCTCCAGCTTCCTTCTCACGTCCACTTCTATTAAATAGTCGAGTCCAATTTGCAAAGAATCAATAGAATCTCCTTGAAACCCTTCCGCAATGCTCATAAACCATTCGCTTTCTTGTATCTCCTGTTCCGTAAACATACTCCTATAAAAACGTTTTAACGTGTTGTCCTTTTGCTTTGCCAAACTTCTTTTCATTCGCTCTACAAAAGGTCCTTTCCATCCGTTCTCATAATCCTCACTCACGGTAAACTTTGCTGTACCACCTATTAAAATCATTCCTTCTATCTGTACCTTATCACATACTTGGAGAGCAGCTAATGCACCGAGTGACCAGCCAATCAAGATCGCTTCCTGTCCCTTCGTGGCTGCTATCACTCGTTCTGCAAAATCACTAAGTTCTTTTACATCACGCCACTCAACAATCTGAACTGCATACTCTTGAAAATACGGGAGTAACGAATCCCAAACTTGCTCTTCCATTCCCCATCCAGAAATCAGAACAATTTGAGGCTGTTTCATATCATTACCTCCTCTTCTTTACCGATTCGAATAATCTGGTCAATAGCCCATTGTAAATCGGCTTTTGTATGCTGAGCTGTAACTGCAAATCGAATGCGTGAACTATCATATGGAACGGTTGGTGGCCGGATCGCAATCGCAGCAATTCCTGCTTCCTGCAATTTCTCACTAAAATGAATCACAGCTTCATTTGATGCAACAATAACTGGTACAATATGTGTCGTACTATCACCAATATTGAAACCAGCTTTTTGCAAAGCATTGCGAAAATACGTGCCATTTTCCAGAAGTCGTTGACGACGTTGTTCATCTTCTCTTACAATTTCAATTGCGCATTTAATTGCTCCAAGCGTACTTGGAGGCAAAGCCGTTGTAAAAATAAAGCTTCTCATCACATTCTTCATATAATCAATACAAATTTCATTACCTGCTAGATAAGCACCATAGCATCCTAACGCTTTACTAAACGTTCCCATATGAATGTCAATTTGTTCGGAAAGTCCTTGTTCAATATGAGCCAAACCTGCACCATACTTTCCGTATATACCTCCTGCATGCGCTTCATCAACCATTAGAAAAGCCCCGTATTTTTCTTTAAGCATAACTAAATCTTTTAGATGCGCGGTATCACCATCCATGCTAAAAACAGTGTCGGTTACAATTAATTTCCGCTTCGCTACAGGCGCTATCTGTAACAACTTTTCCAAATGTTCTAGATCATTATGACGATAACGTTTATGTTCCGCACCACTCAGGACGATTCCATCAACGATGCTTGCATGATTCAATTTATCGCTAAAAACGATGTCATGGCGGTTTACTAACGAAGAAATCGCACCAAGATTTGCTGTATATCCGCTACTTACAATCATCGCTTTTTCAGTTTCTTTCCACTCACATAAACACTGCTCAGCTTCTTCATATAATGGATAATTCCCAACAACGAGCCTTGAAGCCGTTGCTCCCACTCCATACTGTTGTGTCGCTTCGATTGCCGCCTCTTTTAATCGTTCATCCCCAGCTAAGCCTAAATAATTGTTAGAAGCTAAATTTAGCATACTTCGTCCGTTACGAACGAGCCAAGCTTCGTCTGACTGTTCTGTTACAAACAATCGTCGATGTTGTGATTTTTCCGTCAAACGATTCAATTTAGATTGAAAATGTGTTTTCCACGCTTGATTCATTGCGTAATAACTCCTCTAATTTTGAAATCACAATACTCTCCTCTGCTGCATATAGCAGCTCATCTCGAGTAAAACCTTCACGAAGAGCTGGCAATAAACCTAGAACGGGGATACCACTTAATTCCTCTATCATTTCTTTATTCTCTAGCACTCTCTCCTTTTCATGCTCTTTACAGCCAGATAAAATGACACCAGCAACAGATAAGCCATGCGCTTTTGCATAGGAGATTGTTAAAACGGTATGATTAACAGTCCCAAGTGTCGGACGGGCAACAATGATTAACGGCAACTGAAGTTGCTTAGCAAAATCAACTACAAGTGCATCTTCTGTATACGGAACAGCAAGGCCCCCTGCCCCTTCTACAAATAAACCATCAAATTCTTTTAACAGTTCATGGTAATGCGTTATAATTTGCTTTAATTGCACAACTCTTCCCGCTCGTTTCATCGCGAGTCTCGGCGCAAGAGGTTCTTCAATAGAATAGGGACAAATTCTCTCCTCCGCAGTCGTTACGCCCGATGCCGCTTTCAATCTAAACGCATCTCCTTCTGGATTAGAAGCAACATGTCCACTTTGCAACGGTTTATATACCCCGATGTTATAACCACGGTTTCTTAGCATTCCTACTAACGCTCCTGTAACAACTGTTTTTCCGACTTCAGTATCTGTTGCTGTTATAAAAAAGCCGCTCATTATTCTCCCTCCGTAACATCTGCAATTGCTTGATATAAAATGCGAATCATTTCATCAATCTCTTCTATCGTAGATGCTAGCGGCGGCATAAACACAATCGTGTTACCAAGCGGGCGTAAAATCATTCCCAATTCTCTAGATCGCTTACATACTTCCACTCCTACTCGCTCTGTCCAATCAAACGACTCTTTCGTTTCTTTATTTTTCACGAGTTCAATTCCAATCATCAGCCCACACTGACGAATATCCCCGACATGCTTGTATGCATAAAGTGCTTCCAATTGTTTTTCCACATATACCGCTTTATGCGAAACACCTTCTACAAGATTCGTTTTTTCATAAAGTTCTAAGTTTGCTATGGCCACTGCGCAGCCTAGTGGATTTCCTGTATAACTATGTCCATGGAAAAATGTTTTCTGTTCTTCACAATCACCTAAAAAAGCATCGTAAATTTCATCTGTCGTTACAGTAATTGCCACTGGTAAATATCCGCCTGTTAAGCCTTTTCCTGCTGTTAAAATATCAGGAGTAACACCTTCATGTTCACAAGCAAACATTTTTCCAGTACGGCCAAATCCTGTCGCCACTTCATCTGTAATAAATAGAACATTATATGTTGTACAAAGATCACGAAGTCCTTTTAAATAACCTTTTGGCATTGTAATCATGCCGCCTGCACCTTGCATTAACGGCTCAACAATAATTGCCGCAACCTCGTTATGTTTTTCTTTTAATAGCTCTTCCATTTCTTCCAAATGTTTTCGAACAATTTGTTCTTTATCATCTCCGTAAGGAGAACGGTATGTATATGGATATGGCATTTTTATCGCATCGAATAAGAGCGAACTGTACACTTGGTGAAACAAGTCAATTGCACCTACCGATACAGCACCAATTGTGTCACCATGATACGCTTCTTTTAATGTAATAAATTTTTGTTTCTCAGGTTTCCCCTTATGCTGCCAATATTGAAAAGCCATTTTTATCGCAATTTCGACAGCTGTAGAACCAGAATCCGAATAGAATACTTTTTTCAATCCCTCTGGAACAACTTCAATGACTTTTTCTGCAAGTAAAATCGATGGTACATTGGCAAGTCCCAGCATGGTAGAATGTGCAATTTTATTTAATTGTTCACGAATTGCATCATCTAATTCTGGTACATGATGTCCATGAACATTCAGCCAAATGGACGAGACACCATCCCAATAACCATTTCCATTTACGTCATATAATTTACGACCTTCTCCCCGCTCAATAATAACGGGATCTTCCGCTAAATAATCTTTCATTTGCGTAAACGGATGCCATACATACGCTTTGTTTTTCTCAGCCAACTCTTCATATGTATAAGTTGTTTCTTTACTTGTATTACTACTAACAGTCACGATTGTCACCCCTAATGTTAACTTTTATATAAATTAAGTTAACATTAAAATTAAAATACTGTCAATTCTTTTTGAACAATAATATTCTTAAAAAAGAACGACTTATCATAAGATAAGTCGTTCTACTCTCCATGTTGTATCTTTCCAATTTCCAAAATAATCTCTTCATCTTTTTTTCCTTCTGTATCAATTCCAAGCTTCTTTGCATAGTCTCTCAGTAATTCATGACGCTTCTCAAATCGAGCTGTATTTAACTCTTTCTGAAGTTCTTCCTCTGTTTTCCCTTCTATTGAAACACCAAGTTTATCAGCAGTTTCCTTCGTTCTCTTTTCTTCTCTTACTTTTTCTAATTCCTTTGTTTGTGTTTTCTGCTCTATCTTTTGTTTTGGCTGATCGGGAGATGATGCAAAAGCTGTATAAATTCCAGCACTACCAATGACTGCGAGTAACGTAGTAAAAAGAAACACTTTCTTCTTCATTGCCCCCTCCTTTCTCATTTCATTATAACGCACAAAATAAATATTAAAAGAATATTCCGTTATTATTTTTGCGATGGAAAATGATAAAATATATGTTGACATGTTAGATAAATATGTGATAAAAATTTAACTAACATCATATGAATCGGCGATGATAGGATTTAGTAGTATCTCGTTTTTTGATTTCAGAGAGCTGGTGGTCGGTGCGAACCAGTACAGAGCGAAGTATGAATTACCCCCTGGAGCTTCTTTTACGAAACAATCGGAGTAGTAAAAGACGGTTATGGACCGTTATTTCTGCAAAGTGGTGAAATGAAACTGTTTCACAATTTAGGGTGGTACCGCGATTTTCTCGTCCCTGCATTTATTGCAGGGGCGTTTTTATTTTATCGGGTTACATGTGCGTCCCTCTATTTTGTGCTACTTTCATTTTACAAGCTAGGGTGGTACCGCGAGCTATTCGTCCCTGCATTTATTGCAGGGGCGTTTTTTTATGGTGTTAAACAATTACCGTTAATTTGTCATAAAATTCTAAATTTTTAAAGGAAATATATAATATTGGCGAATTTTATATAAAAAAGAAACTTTTACACAGGGGGATTTAACAATGATTACAAAAATCGAATCTATTCTTTTAACACTTTTGATCTTTTTCTGTATTGGCTTTAGTGTAATTGCATTACAAGCATCACCGCACATTCCTATTTTATTTAGTATTATCGTATTACTTGCATTTGGATTCATAAAAAAAATATCTTGGTCTGATATGGAAACTGGAATGAAAAACAGTATTTCAGCTGGTATTCCATCCATTTTCATTTTTTTACTCGTTGGTGTATTAATTAGTGTTTGGATTGCAGCTGGGACAATTCCAACTTTAATGGTATACGGTTTCCAGCTTGTATCTCCAAAATTTTTCGTACCTACAGTCTTTGTTGTTTGTGCAATTGTTGGAACAAGTATTGGTAGTGCCTTTACAACAGCAGCAACAGTAGGACTTGCCTTTATGGGAATGGGTAGCGTTCTTGGCTACGACCCAGCTCTTGTTGCTGGTGCAATTGTTTCCGGTGCTTTCTTCGGAGATAAAATGTCTCCTTTATCTGATACAACAAACTTAGCACCTGCTGTAACAGGAGTGGATTTGTTTGAACATATTCGCAATATGCTTTGGACAACAATTCCCGCTTTCATTATCGCTTTTATCGCTTTTTTCATTCTAGGAAGCGGTGCTTCTGGGAATGTTGAATTCTCTGCCTTTACGAAAGTATTAGAAGAGAATACGATTATTTCGATTTTCACACTCATTCCTATTCTATTACTGTTCGTACTTGCTTTTAAAAGAGTACCAGCTGTTCCAACTTTACTTGCTGGAATTGTAGCTGGAATTATCATCTTATTTATTTTCAAACCAAGTACATCTCTTGCTGAATTAATGAAAGTGATGCAAGATGGATATGTATCTCAGACAGGTATAAAAGATATTGATAGTTTATTAACACGCGGTGGTTTACAAAGTATGATGATGTCAATTGCACTTATTTTTCTAGCTCTTTGTATGGGTGGATTATTACAAGGAATGGGCATTATCGCACAGCTTATGAACATCATTGCTAATTTTGTTAAAACGAGTGCACGTTTAATTATTTCTACTGCAGCAACAGCAATTGGTGTTAACTTCTTACTTGGTGAGCAATACTTATCCATTGTATTAACAGGGCAAGCATTTGCGAACAAATACGATGAAGTCGGACTAAAACGTCGCAATTTATCACGCGTGTTAGAAGATGCTGGTACAGTAATTAATCCGCTTGTACCATGGGGTGTAAGTGGTGTCTTTTTAGCAAGTGTACTAAACGTTCCAACAATTGAGTACGTCCCATACGCAATCTTCTGCCTGGCTTGTCCAGTTGTGACAATCATTGTTGGATTTACAGGCTTTGGCCTTTCATGGAAAAAAGAAAAATCAGTATCAATGTCTTAATATATATATAGAAAAAGGATGATTGCCTAATCTTGCTGGCAATCATCCTTTTTTGTTTTAAATTTATGTAAGTTTCACTTTATTGATTTGATTTTTTTCTTCTAAAGAGTACGAAAATACCTGCACCAATAAATGCAAGACCCGCTCCTATTGTAGAGAAAATATTTGCTCCTGTTTTCGGAAGGTCTCGTTCTACTGTATTTGTTTCCGTTTCCTGAACAACTTGTGCTGGTTTTGTTGTATCTTTATTTTCATCTTGTTTTTGTTCATTTCCATTGTCAGAAGTTGTTGGTTTTTCTTCATTGCTTCCGTTATCAGTCGGTGGTGTTGGCTTATCCCCGTCGTTTCCTTCACCAATCGGTGGTGTTGGTTTATTTTCACCATTCGGTTCATTCTTTTTCGTTAAGTCAATTGCATATTTAGCAAATTCATTTTCTGATGGACCAACATAAGAAATGTTTCCTTCTTTTGTAATATATTTTTGTGCATTCGGTGAAGAGTCGAATGTAACATTTAATTTTTCAGCAGTAATTGGTTTAAATGCCCAGTTTTGATCTGCTGTCGGATTCATAACTGGTGTTTGTTCCATATATTTCACAATGATTTGGCGCGTTTCATCTTGAGATTGATAAACAACTTCTCCCTTACTCACACCAGGGAATGATTGACTGCTACCTCGGTAATTATTTGTCGCGACAATAAATTCTTGATCGTCCGTTAACGGCTTCCCGTCATATGTTGCATTTACAATACGCTTCGCATTTTGGTTCACTACTTTTCCGTCTCTATCATACTTTGCTGGTTGCGTCACATCAATTTCGTATTTCACACCATCTAAAACATCAAAATTATATGTAGGATAGCCTAAATTCACTAACGGTTGTTCTTCTGCTGTCTTTGGATCAATTTGATTGAACTGACCTGCAGACATTTCTAGCCACTCTTTTACTTGTGCGCCATTTACTTTTACCGCATATAATGTGTTCGGATATACATATAAATCGGCAACGTTTTTAATCGCCAGTGTTCCTGCTGGAATGTCTGTGTAATATGTTGCTCCGTTTCTACCACCAGCTTTAAATGGTGCGCCAGCGGATAATACTGGTATCCCTTTATATTTCGCATATTGTGGATTTGCAAACACCTTTTCTACATACCACTTTTGAGCATTCGTAACGAGTTGAATCGATGGGTCATCTTGTACAAGTGAAAAATAACTATTAATCGGCGCTGTTGTCTTACCAACTGGTGTATTCACATATTTAATCGTTGCTTCGTGATCATCTTTCACTGCATCGACTAATTTTTGGTCAGACTGTACAAGCGCATTTCCTTTACCATCTGCAATCGGACGGACAGTTGGAACAGATTTCTCTTTTTGGACTTCCCATTTTCCATTTACTTGTTTCAGTTGCATATCAATTACACCTAGATTACTTCCGAATGCACCTGGCATAACAACTGGAACGCCATTAAATGTATCGGTTACAACCGTATGTGAATGCCCTGTTAATACTGCATCAATACCAGGAATTTCAGTTAAATAAAACGACGCATTTTCCATTCCAACATTATAGCCGCTTGTATCAACACCTGAATGAGCCAATGCAATAATAATATCCGCACCTTCAGCTTTCATTTTCGGTATCATTTTCTTCGCACTTTGCACAATATCTTTTGCTTTTACTTTTCCTTCTAAGTTCGCTTTATCCCAACTCATAATTTGCGGTGGTACAAAGCCCATTACACCGACTTTCACTTTATGTTTCTGACCAGCTTCATCTTCTACTTCTTTTTCAAATACATGGTATGGTTTAAAATAGTTTTGATCGTTTTCTTCATTGTTATCGTGATCATCTTTATATACGTTTGAGTTAATGACAGGAAATTCCGTTTTAGAAATCGCTTTATTTAAGTAATCTAGGCCATAGTTAAATTCATGATTCCCAAGAGAAATGACGTCATAATTCATTATATTCATTAAACGATATAGTGGATGCACATAATTGCCATTCAGCCCTTTTTGTGCCACGTAATCCCCAAGCGGCGTTCCTTGCAATGCATCCCCATCATCAAATAGCACCGAGTTTTTCGCTTCTTTACGCGCTTCATTTACAAGAGTCGCAGTTTGGACTAAACCGACTTTATTATCCATTTTCGTTTGATAATAGTCATAATTCATTAAGTTCACATGAATATCAGACGTTTCTAATATACGTAGTTTTACAGTACTTGCCTCTGCTTGTCCCTCTCCTTCTGCATGGGCAATCGTCGGCAATACTTGCGGCGCCATAACACCTAACGCAAGTGTTGCTCCTGCTAACACTTTCTTTGATTTCTTCACAAAAAATCCCCCTTATGAAGTGAAACCTTTATTCCCCTCTAATGAGCAGCTCTCGCAAGCAATATTCTCTTTTTTCGTCCCATTAAATTGGTATATCTTCACTTATCTGACATTATCATACCGAATAGGGTTTCATATCGTCAATAAATTTTGACACACTTCTACAAATTTTCCGTAAATTTTTCATGGAATTTTCATAAAGATATGATATAACCTTCCATTGCTTATATGGCTGAATATGATAAAATAACCAATTACAAGGAGGATAAATTTATGAAAAAAGTCACCTTAACTATACTTTGTCTCCTCCTTCTAATCATTTCTTATTCGTATTTCGAAAAGAACGATGAGACAAATAAGCAAAAAGAAAAACCCGTAGCATCAGCTCCTCGCTGGATTGATAAGCAAACAAACAATTCCTTTCATCATCTTGTATTAGGTGATTCTCTTGCAAAAGGATATGGCTCTACGCAAGGTGGATATGTACAAATCGCTTCTAATCAAATAGGAGAACAGCTTCATAAACCAATTACAGTGGAAAACCTTGGTGTGAATGGTTTAACAACGGATCGTCTTGTTCAAATGATTCATTCAGAGGAAGTGCAGCAAAAAATTAAAAATTCGAATTTGATTACAATTAGTATTGGCGGAAATAATGTGTTACGTTTAAATCGAAATGTCGGTGTCATTGACGGCATTAAAGTGCTAAACACAGAAAAAGGACGCTTTGAAAAAGATTTAAAAGAAATTGTAAATACAATTCGCTCTATTAATCCAAACGCTTTACTTGTTTTATCAGAGCTTTATAATCCTTTAAAACTCGATGATTCAATTGCTTCTTATGCAGATATGTTTTTAGATGGTTGGAATGATTCCGTTTATTCTATTTCCAAAGCCAATTCTCCATCTATCGTCTTACCCGTTCGGAAATTATTACCTAATGATAAAAAAGAATTACTGTACGATCAGGTACATCCAAATGACAAAGGTTATGAAATTATTGCTAATACGTTTACTAAACAAGTATTATCCTATAAATATTAATAAAAAAACGAACAATTCTATTTTTACACATTCTCATTTTTTGATACAATGAGAATGGAAGGGGGCCTTTATATGGCATCACGTGAGTGGGAACGTATTGTTGATCATCTTCTTTCGTTAGTGCCTCTTTTTTATCGCAAGTTTATGCTTCCTGGAGAATTTTCTTCTCAAAGGCACATGCCACCGTCACATACACAGGTGCTACTGTTATTACATGACCGTGGCACATTAGCAGTGTCAGAAATCGGAAAGCGACTAGCGATTTCACGGCCCAATATGACACCTCTCTTAAATAAACTTATTCAAGAGAAACTTATAGAGCGTCATTATAGCGAAAAAGATCGACGAGTCATTTTAATTTCTCTCACAACTGAAGGGAAATTGTTAGTAAGTCAATATCAGCAATTCATTTTAGACAAACTGAAAGAAAATTTCCAAACATTATCTGAAAGTGATCGAGAACAATTGATTCATTCGCTTCAAACGATTCAAAATTTAATATTAAAAACAAACGTGTAAAGCTGCTTCTTTTAGAAGCAGCTTTATGATTCATAATAGTTTCCATAATATACATTTGAATACGGCCATGTTGTTAAGTAAGGCTTTCGTTCCTGAGAAGATGGAACTGGTTGGACTGGCTGAACTGGTTCAAACTGTTGTCTTGTGTACGGAACAGGGTAATAGGTCATATACGGATATACCTGAGGTACATAATAAAAAAACATTCATTCCCCCCCTTTTTTTAAGCATATTCAAGGTCAAAAATGAATGTGACATTCTTTATATTTGTACAAGCGGTTCTCTAACACGCTTTTTTCTCTTTGTTAACCGCAACTTACGATTTTTTTCATATAAATAATACACGACAAAATAGGAAATAACCCCAAATACCACACCAAAAATCGTCATTCCAATTAATACATATACTTCACTCTGCAATAAGCTCTTTAACATCATGAATATATTACTGGAGAAAAGATCAGCTATCGTATATGGTTTATGATGAATTACCTTTACTTCAAAGGGATACAGGATTTTTCCAAGTGCATATGCAAATGGAAAAAGAAATACTGGAAGAAATGTCACTTTCCCGATAATATTTCCAATAACCGCAGCCGGAAACGATCCTTTTGCTATACGTACGATTGGGTAAAAAATAAGATAGACAAGCGACGCTGTATAAATCACAAGCATTTCCAAACCAAACCCAATAGCAAAACCCCTAGACACTGATTTAGCCCCGTCTGATGAACGCAGCAATTTATAATAGTTCAGCTTTACTGCTCGCCATATACGTTGAAAAAAAGAATATGTTTTTTTACTTGTTTGCACGATTATCATCTCTTTAATAAGAATTTTCCTACATTATAAAGGATATAAATAACAATCGCCAAATATACATCAGACATTTCGTCATAAAAACCTCCCCATATTAGGAAGGTTTTTTCACATTTTGCAATAAACTTACTAATAATGCTTTTTGTGCATGCAATCGATTACCAGCTTGCTCAAAGACAACAGACCCCGGACCATCTATAATAGTCCCCGTCACTTCTTCTTCACGATGAGCCGGTAAGCAATGTAAGAAACGATATGTTTTCTTTGCATGCTGAACGAGCTGCTCATTCACTTGAAACGGCTGAAATAACATATATTTCTCCTCATTATTTTCTTGCCCCATGCTCATCCAAACATCCGTATAGATAAAGTCAGCATCTTTTACTGCCTGCTCTGGATTATTCATGATTTCAATCGTTGCCCCTGTCTCACTTGCAATTTCTAATGCACGTTTCACAATACATTCACTCGGCTCATACCCTAGTGGAGTCGCTACTGTCATATGCATACCGACTTTTGCACTCGCTAACAATAACGAATGACAAACATTATTTCCATCACCAACGTAAGCAAGCTTGATTCCTTTAAACGTATGAACTTCTTCATAAATTGTCATCAAATCGGCCAATGCTTGGCATGGATGATGATCATCTGTTAGCCCATTAATAACTGGAATACTTGCCTCTTTTGCTAGCTCTTCTACATCGGCGTGTGAGAATGTACGGATCATAATTCCGTCAATATAGTGAGACAGTACTTTTGCCGTATCTGAAACACTTTCTCCTCTTCCAAGCTGCATTTCTTTTCCACTTAAAAACATTCCATGGCCACCGAGTTGCACCATCCCTGCTTCAAAAGAAACACGCGTACGAGTTGAATGTTTATCAAAAATCATCCCTAATATTTTCCCTTCTAATAAAGGTGAATGTTTATCCTTTTTTAAATGAATTGCAAATTCAATTAACGCTACTATTTCTTCTTGCGTCAGTTCTTCTAATGTTAAAAGATCCTTCGTTTGTAATTTCGGTACTTGTACAGTTGACATAGTATTTCCCCCTTACGATATCGGTAATTTTTGTGTACGAGCTACTCGCTTCATTATATGTACTGCTTCATCCATTTCTTCATTCGTTACAATCAGTGGCGGTAAAATTCGGAGAACATTTGCTCCTGCTTGTAAGACAAGAAGTCCTTCCTTCTCTAATTGTTCTATAATCGGTGTAACGTCACACGTACAAACAATTCCAATCATAAGTCCTTTTCCTCGAACTTCTGTGATCCACTCTACATCCTGTAATTCCATTTTTATTTTTTGTAATAAATATTCTCCCTTCTCTTTTACCTCTTGTAAAAAAGAAGGTTTTTTTATAATTTGTAATACTTCTTTTGCAGCTGCCATCGCAATAAAATTCCCACCAAACGTAGAACCGTGCGTACCTGTTGTAAAAGCAGTCACCAGTTCTTTTCCTCCAAGCATCGCTCCAACTGGGATACCATTTCCAAGTGCTTTTGCCACCGTAACAATATCCGGAGATGTTCCCGTCTGTTCATAAGCAAACATCGTTCCTGTTCTCGCCATTCCTGTTTGCACCTCATCGACAATATAAAGGGCGCCATATTGCTTACATAACTGCTCAATTTCTTGCAAAAAGGCAAGCTCTGCCGGTAAAACCCCGCCCTCTCCTTGCACAATTTCAACCATAAGTGCCGCCACTTCTTCATTCATTGCCTCTCGTAGCGCTTCTATATCATTAAATGGTACGTGTGAAAAAGATGGAAGAAGTGGCCCAAATCCTTCTTGAATTTTCGTTTGTCCAGTCGCACTCATCGTTCCAAATGTTCTCCCATGAAACGATTGTTGGAATGTTAAAACAAGAGACTTCCCTGTATACTTACGTGCTAACTTAAGTGCCGCTTCATTTGCCTCTGCACCGCTATTACAAAAGAACACATAACCTAATTCGCGCTCTTCTGTTAATAATCTAGCCACTTCCTCTTGGACTGTATGTGGAAACAGGTTTGATATATGCCATATCTCCTGCAATTGTTTTGTTGTCGCTTCTACGACCTTAGGATGACAATGCCCTAAATTACATACAGCAATGCCAGAAGTAAAATCCAAATATTGTTTTCCATTTCCATCCATAACTTTTGTTCCATTTCCTTTCACAATCTCGATGCCACGTCTGCCATATGTCGGAAATATATGACTCGTCATACTATATTCACCCCTTTTATTACTGTCGTTCCTCGCCACTCTCCCATTTCCTCTATAAAATGCTTTGTTCCATTTACAATACTGACATGATGGACTCCCATCTGTAATGATGTAAGAGCTGCCTGCACTTTCGGAATCATTCCGCCTGTAATTACACCTTGTTCAATAAGGTGAAGAAGCTCTGATTCACCAGCTTGCTTTACCAGCTTTCCTTCACATAGCACACCATCTACATCTGTAATAAAAAGTAGTTCTTTTGCTCCCATCGCAACAGCAATTCCCGCTGCAGCAGTATCTGCATTTACGTTATATAATTTACCATCACTCAGTCCAATCGGTGCGATAAGAGGAATATAATTGCGCTCTAGTAATGTTTTTAATAGTGAAGTCCCAACACATCTAACTTCCCCAACATACCCAAGTTTTGGTCCAAATGGTGTAACTTGAAGTAACTGCCCATCACATCCAGAGATGCCGACTGCATCCAAATGATGTTTTTGAAAGTTCAGCACCAATTTTTTATTTATACTGCCGCATAATACCATTTGAACGACTTCCATTACTTCTTTCGTCGTCACACGTAATCCATTCTTCTTTTCAATTGGAATATTGAATCGCTTTAGCGTCGCATCAATCTCAGGTCCGCCACCATGAACAACAATGACACGATACTTTTTCACCAATTGCTCTATACACCCGAAAAACACACTATCTAAACGATCTAACATACTACCGCCGCATTTTACTACGATACACTCTTTCATCTCTTCTCTCCTTACGTGCGATAACAAGCATTAATTTTCACATATTCATAGCTTAGATCGCAGCCCCAAGCTCTTCCCTTTTCTTCACCAAGGTGCAAATGTACATCAATGACGATTTCAGATTGCTTTAACTTTTGTTCCATCTCTTCTTCAGAAAACAATTGTGGCTCACTGCTTCGTAATACCCGGATGGATTGAATCATAATATCGACAGCATTTGGTTCAATCACTACACCACTTTGACCAATTGCACTAATAATCCGACCCCAATTTGCATCTTCACCATATATGGCTGCTTTTACAAGGCTTGAGCCAACAATTTGTTTCGCAATCATATTTCCCTCTTCTACCGTTCTTGCTCCGTAAACATTCACTTCGACTAATTTTGTAGCCCCTTCGCCATCCTTCGCAATTTGCTTTGCCAGATCCTCACAAACCTTTTGCAGCGCTGTCGTAAACTTTTCCCATTCCGGGTGATTTATATTTATAGAATTTGTTCCCGACAATCCACTCGCCATCACAATGACCATATCGTTTGTAGACGTATCTCCGTCCACTGTAATTTGGTTAAATGTATGATTTGTAATTTGCGATAATGCTTGCTGCAGTGCATCATGTTCTATATTTACGTCTGTTGTAATAAAACTAAGCATCGTAGCCATATTAGGATGAATCATGCCCGATCCTTTTGCCGCTCCAGCAATCGTAACTTCTTTCCCTTCAATCGTAAGCTGATAACAAGATTGTTTTGTAACAAGATCCGTTGTTAAAATCGCTTCATAAAATGTAGCTGCTTTCTCTTTTTCTTTCGTTGGTACGAGAGATGGAATACCAGTGCGAATTTCTTCCATCGGCAAAGGCACTCCAATTACACCTGTTGAAGCAATCGCTACATACTTCTCTGGGACATGGAACTGTTTTGCCGCTAACGTTCGCATTTCATATGCATCATGCAATCCTTGTACACCTGTGCAAGCATTGGCGTTGGCACTATTTACAACGATCGCCTGTAGCTTCCCTTCTATCCCAATACTCTCTTTTGTAACTTGCAAAGGAGCCGCTTGAAATTGATTTGTTGTATAAACAGCTCCGCAGCTAGCAGGGACTTCACAAACAATGGCTCCGATATCCTTTTTCTCTTTTCTTAATCCAGCGTGAATGCCAATCGCAGAAAAGCCTTTTGGCGTTACAATTGACCCGCTCTGCACTTTTATAATGAAATCTGTCCCAATCATTCTTCTTCCTCCTTATGGATAGAGCGGCATATACTGTAATCCTGCTGTTTCTTCCAGCCCCACTAATAGGTTTGCATTTTGCACAGCCTGCCCAGCAGCACCCTTCATCATATTGTCAATGACAGAAACAATTGTGATGCGCCCTGTTCGTTCATCATAAGCCACTCCAATATCACAATGATTTGATCCTCTTACCTCTTTTGGACTTGGAAATTCTCCCGCTTTACGAATACGAACAAATGGAGCATGACAATAACTCTCTTCATATAACTGATGCAACATTTGAGTATGAACACCTCGCTTTGCTTTTGCATAGAGAGTAACCATAATTCCTCTCGATATTGGAATTAAGTGTGTACTAAATGTAATCGGCATTGTATGTTCATTCCACTGCGCCAACATTTGTTCAATTTCTGGAATATGTTGATGTTCATTTACTTTATAAATGTGAAGATTGTCATATAACTCTGGAAAATGAGTCATCGTTGCCGGTGTTTTTCCCGCACCTGATACACCTGATTTTGCATCGATAATAAGCGAATCTTCCTCTACCATCCCGTTAAGCATCAATGGCGCAGCTGCTAGTAATGTTGCTGTTGCGTAACATCCTGGATTTGCAACCAGCTCAGCTCCTTTCACTGCATCCTTTTTCCATTCGCTTAATCCATATACAGCTCGCTGAAGTATCTCTTCACCAGCAGCTGGCTTTTTATACCACTTTTCATATGTAGAAGCGTTTAACATTCGAAAATCTCCTGATAAATCAACAACTTTTAGACCAGCCTTTAGTAGACTCGGGGTAATCGCTGTAGAAACCCCTGCAGGCGCCGCTAAAAATACAAGATCTGCTTCCTTTGCTATCACATCCACATTGATTTCTTGTAATGTATGAGCGAGAAAATTTCGCAAATGCGGATATGCATTTGCCATTTGCTCTCCTACTTGTGAAAAAGAGTGAAGGGATGCGATCGAAAAATGTGGATGATGTGTTAATAATCGGATTAATTCAATACCTCCATATCCTGTTGCTCCAATAATCGCAGCTTTCATAAGTTCCTCCTTATATCGATTCCTTAAATATAAGTATGATTATAATATTGTATATTTATAGAGTCAATTAAATATTTATAAATTTTAAAACTTTTAAAACGGGATAAAATATATAGTTTTTTTAACAAAACAATAATTACCAATGGATTTTTATGCAAAAACGATGTATAGTGGTATTTTCTCTATACTTCAAGTACAATAAAAACAATACATATATACATGTGAGTGAGGAAAAACATGAATGAAAAATTAATTGGGAAAATGATGATAAAAAGTTTTGGGCAATATCAATGTAAGCCTATTTCAGAAAAAGATTACGAAGTATTAATCCAAAGTATCCAAACAATGATTTCTACACATACTGACATCGATGTATACGAGGCAATTGAGGATATTGTTTATGAATATATTACTGGAACATAAAGTGGAACTTTAATCAGTGGGGGTTTCTCCATCCCCTACCTAACTTCTTTGCTTTCTGCAAAAATTTGAGGTGGGGGTATTACTGCCCACGAATAGCGGGATAAAGTGGAACTTTCAAAAATGGGGATTCTCTTCATCCCCATTTTTGATTAGGTGAACCAATCAGATTTTTTACGGACAGTTCACTCCCTATCTTCTATCTTTCTTTAAATCCGTTTTACTGCCTGTTAATACGGGATAAAAAAATAAGAGCTTTCCATGTGGAAAGCTCTTATTTTTTGCTTAATGATTTACCTGCTATACGTTCAAAAAGGCCTGGGAATAGTGCAAAAATTTTTGGTCCTACCCCCATCCATTTTGGCAAGTTCACTTCTCGCTTTTTCGTTTGCATTGCTTTGACAATTTGCTCCGCTACATACGTCGGCTTTAACATGTAACGGCCCATATTTTTTACATATGTACCTGATTGATCTGCAATTTCAAAAAAGTTTGTATCAATCGGACCTGGATTGATTGCTGTTACATAAATATTTGTATTCGTAAGCTCCATACGTAAACTATTCGTAAATCCTAACACAGCATGCTTTGTTGCTGCATATGCACTTGATTTTGGCGTTGCAATTTTCCCTGCTAGCGAAGCAATATTAATAATTTGTCCGCTATTTTTTTCAACCATATGAGGTAACACCACTTTTGTACAAGCGACTAAGCCAAAAACATTGACATGAAACATATCTTTCACTTCAGCCATAGATGCTTCCTCAAACGTTTTGAAAATACCAAATCCTGCATTATTTACCAATATATCAATCTGTCCAACATCCTGTAACACTTGTGCAAAAACAGTTTCTACTTCTGTTTCTTGACTTACATCTATCACATAATAATAACAAGACGTATTATATGTCGTTTTAATCTTTTGCGCTAGCGCTCGTAATTTTTCTTCGGTACGAGCCATTAATACGGGAATCGCTCCTTGCGCTGCAACTTGCATTGCAACTTGTTCTCCAATTCCACTAGAAGCCCCTGTAATAACGATTACTTTTTCTTGTAAACTTGCTGTCATTGCCGTCACCTACTTTGCATAATAAATCAACTGGGGCGATGATTCATCAATCATCACTTGTTGATTATATGCTAAATAGTCCAATTGTCCAACTGTTTCAGAAATCGTCAGTGGCAACTGTTTTTTATATAATACCGGAAATAATTTTACACATACCTCAAATGCGGTCATTGGCTTTTCTTTTAATAAATCCAACACTTTAAATGCTCGCGTTTCCTGCTTCTGTAATCTTTCATTTACAAGTGCTTTAACATCCACAATGTCATCACCATGACCTGATAAAATGCGTGAAATATTCATCATACCTAAACGCTTTAATGTTTCATTGTACTGTAGCAATGGGTGTGCACGCTCCGTTTGTCCTTCATACGGTGGCTCTAATATTGGATTAGAAGAAATATGACTGATTAATGCATCACCACCAATTAACAAACCATCACGCTCCCGATATAACGAAATATGAGTGGAAGCATGCCCAGGTGTTTCAATAACCGCGAATTCTGGTAATGAGTCGATGATGCCACCTTCTCGTACAGTATGTGTAAGTGAACGATTGCAGCTATACTTAAGTGTTCCCGTCAGTGATGCTCCATCTTGTAAGAAAGCCTCTGGAACACCAAACTGCAATGCTGTTTCTTTAAAAAATTGATGATAGCGTTTTAAAAATTGAGGATTTTGCGTAATCCAAGGCTCATTCCATGAGTGTCCAACAATGTTGGTTTTCTCAGGAAATATATTCAACAGTCCACAATGATCAGCATGGTGATGTGTAATCACAACTGTTTCAATATCTTCAATCGTGTATCCTAAAGTTTTTAATTGGGTTTCTAAAGCAATTCGTGACTCTTCTGTCTTTGTCCCTGTATCAATTAATGTTAATGAATCTTCCTCCACTAAAAACACATTGACTGTCTCAACTGCAAATGGAACAGGAATCTCCATTCGATGAATTGCCGCCATGTTCATGTCCCCCTCTATCTCTCCGTTTCAAAAAATGAATCTTTCTTCAGTTTACAACTTCCATAAAAATTTGTCATTATTTTCAGATAAAAAGAAGGTGTTTTCTATAAAAAAACGAATGTATGTAACTTTATAAGTTTCTCTCATATACATAATCTGATCAAAGATAGAGGAGGATCATCATGTCCATTCAAAACATTTCCTTTCTAGGTGCTGGTTCCATTGCCGAAGCGATTATCGCTGGCTTATTAGACGCTAACGTCATACAAAGCGAACAAATTACGGTAAGCAATCGATCTAATGAAACAAGGTTACAAGAGTTACATACTCAGTATGGTGTAAAAGGCACACATAATAAACAAGAACTGCTTGCACATGCAGATATCATCTTTCTTGCAATGAAACCGAAAGATGTAGCAGAAGCCATCGTACCTCTTCGTGACTATATATCAAGTAAACAACTTATCATTTCCTTATTAGCAGGGGTTTCTACTACATCTATTACGAACCTCCTACAAAAAGATGTTCCAATTATTCGTGCGATGCCAAATACATCTGCAGCTATTTTGAAATCAGCTACAGCAATTTCTCCATCTATGCACGCAACAGAGCAGCATATTCAAACTGCTAAATCTCTGTTTCAGACAATCGGTCTTGTTTCGGTTGTAGAAGAAGAACATATGCATGCTGTTACTGCACTATCAGGAAGTGGCCCTGCTTATGTATACTACGTCGTTGAAGCGATGGAAGAAGCAGCAAAACAAATTGGTTTAGAAGAATCTGTGGCCAAAGCACTTATTTTACAAACAATGATTGGTGCTGCAGAAATGTTAAAAGCTAATTCGAAACATCCTTCTATTTTACGAAAAGAAATCACGTCGCCAGGTGGAACAACTGAGGCTGGCATTGAAGTCTTGCAAAGTTTAGAATTCCAAAAAGCACTTGTATCATGTATAAAGCAAGCAACCAAACGATCTCATGAACTCGGTGAAACGTTAGAACAATTCGTAAATAGACATTAAAAAACCTTGCTCAAATGAGCAAGGTTCACTTAGTTATTTTGCTTACCAAAAATTTCTTCCTGTAGACGGCGCCCTGTCGGTGTTGCAGCAAGTCCACCCTCAGCTGTCTCGCGCAGTGCAACCGGCATTGTTTGCCCGATGCGGTACATCGCTTCAATTACTTCATCACAAGGAATCATACTTGTTACACCAGCTAGTGATAAATCCGCCGCAATCATAGCATTCGATGCTCCTGCCGCATTCCGTTTTACGCAAGGAACTTCTACAAGACCTGCAACAGGATCACATACTAAACCGAGCATATTTTTCAAGGCTATACTCATAGCAGTTGCTGCTTGCTCTGGCGTTCCCCCTGCCATTTCCACAGCTGCTGCAGCTGCCATACCACTTGCTGAGCCAACCTCAGCTTGGCAACCTCCAGCCGCACCGGAAATACAAGCATTATTGGCAACAACCATACCAAATGCGCCTGCAGTAAATAAAAACTCAATCATTTCTGCACGCGTTGGCTGTAATTTTCCCTTCAAAGCAAAGAGTACACCTGGCACAGTTCCGGCCGATCCAGCTGTTGGTGTTGCACAAATAATTCCCATTGCTGCATTTACTTCATTTGTCGCAACAGCCTTACTCACTGCATCCAAAATCGTGTGTCCAGATAACCCTTTTCCACTCTTCATATACGCTTGAACTTTTACCGCATCACCGCCAGTTAAGCCCGTCGGAGATTTCACGCCTTGAATACCACGTTCAACCGCTTGTTCCATTACAACTAAGTTTCTCTCCATGCCCGCAAGCACTTCTTCACGAGAAAGACTTCTTGTATCCATTTCACATTGAATCATAATTTCTGCAATTTTTACATTCTTTTCGTTAGCTTGTGCCACTAGTTCCGCTGCGTTCCGAAACATGATGTGTCCCCCCTGCAATTAATCCATAATGGTAACTTGACAAATATTTGATTGCCCTTTAATTTCCTCAATAACTTCATCTGCCAATAATTCATCCGTTTCAATAACCATAAGCGCTCTTCTTCCTTTTTCCTTACGCGATACACTCATTGTACTAATATTAATTTCGCGTTTCGCAAGTATGGAAGCTACAGATGCAATTGCTCCAAAGCGATCATTATTGACGATAAGAAGTGCCGGACTTGTTCCAGATAGTTGTAAATCAAAACCATTTAATTCCACAACTTCAATCTTGCCACCACCGATTGAACAAGCGACAACCTCGATTTCCTCTTCTCCTTTATACAAACGAATTCTCGCTGTATTTGGATGAGGTGCATTTGCTTCTTCCTCGATAAAATCCACTTCAATCCCGCGTTCTTTTGCAATTTCCAATGCACTTGGAATACGTGTATCATCTGTTTCAAATCCTAATATTCCCCCAACAAGCGCCACATCTGTACCATGACCACGATATGTTTTCGCAAATGAACCGTATAACGAGATTGTAATTCTTTCCGGTTCATGACGGAAAAGTTGGCGAGTAACCTGCCCCATTCTCGCTGCTCCTGCTGTATGTGAACTAGACGGACCAATCATAACTGGACCGATAATATCGAATACTGAACGATATTTCATCATGATTCCCCCCTACATCTTCATGCTATAAAATGAAATTTCTCCTACTGAGGGCAGCTATTTCCTCTCCCCTGTGTGCAGGATAAAATTAATTTACTACTATTCTATTAAGCTGCCGATCCTGTTGCTTTCCCACTCACACCACGAATTTGTGCCGCTGTTCGAATTGGATAATTTTTAAATAGAAGCGAACCGATATATCCTGAAACAATACCAGACACCATAATACACAAGAAACACAATGTCACTTTCATCGGGTCATTAAAACCATACATAACCATAAGTCCCGCGATTGGTGTCGCTGTTCCTGTTGCATTATTAATAAGATCAAACATTGAAATAATAACACCTGCTGTTGCACCGCCAATAAAGTTTGTAACATACACAGGAATTGGATTTGCTGAAATTAAATCTGCCTGCGTTAATGGCTCAATTGCAACGGCAATTGTCGTACGTTTATCACCAAACTTCATTCGTTTAAAGAATACATAGTTCATAAAGGATGAACTCGTCACCGACAACGCTCCAATTGCCATCGGTAAGCCTGTTAAACCAAGAAGTGCTGTTAACGCCATAGAGCTTAACGGTGCTGTCGCAACAACCGTGATGATACCACCTAAAATAATCCCCATTACAATTGGGTTTGTATCAGCTGCAGAGGTAATGACACCACCAATTTGCTTCAATGTCGCTGTTACGACTGGATCCATACCTTGTGCAATCAACCTTGTTAATGGTGCTGCAATTACGATACATGCGATTAAATCTAATCCTTCTGGTACACGCTTTTCAATTTGCTTTACTAAAAACGAAATAAGATAACCAGCAATAAATCCTGGTAGCAATCCAAATTTTAACACAGAAGCCCCTACAAGCATAGCATAAACTGGTGATACACCCATTGCTAATGCTACAAGAGTTGCCCCAGCAACTCCGCCTAAGCTACCCGCGGATTCCCCGACTTCTTTTAAAAACGGTATACCGATTAAATCCCCACCAACATATAGTTGAAACGCTTCAACTAAGAAACTCGCTACGGCTGCGTTTGCTAATGCTCCCATTGCTTTCATACCATTTGGTGCTTTGAAACTAAAGAGTGAAAAAAGACTGAGTACGAATAATAATAATAAGGTTCCTTTAATAATTTCCATGATGCCCTCTCTTCTTTTAGTCAATTTCGTTTCGTTACGAAAAATGGATAAAATGCATGCCTGTAACTCACAATGAATTGTAATACGCCCTCATTATAGCTCGTTTTTTATAAAACGCTTACTTTTATTAAATTTTTAAAATTGAAAATTCAAATCCCTTACTCTTCCCTTATAGTAACAATACAAGTGTTACTTATATAACAGTTTTTTGAAATAAAAAATATCCTTTATTGTTATCCTATCCAGTCCACTCTTTTCCCACATCTGTATCAGACTCATATAACCATACGATGATAACAGTTTCCTCTGTTCATAAAAATAAAAATTTTTTATCCTAAATAAAACAATGGCAATTGTACATTGTACTTTGCCATTGTTTTGTAAAAAAGTTTAACGATCTACATGAAAATGTCTCAAGTCCAGAGCCATTTCTGTATTCAAAAATAATGCTTGTGCTTCTTGTAAAAGCTCTTTATATGTTTCTCCCTGATAACGCGAACTAATATGTGTTAAAATTAACCTCTTCACATTTGCTTGCAATGCAATACGAGCCGCTTGCTCTGTTGTAGAGTGGAAGTAATCATGTGCTTGCTCTACATCTTCCGCCGCAAACGTGGCTTCATGAACAAGAACATCAGCATCTTGTGCAAGCTGTCTACTTGCTTCACAATAACGTGTATCACCTAAGATGGTAATGATTCTTCCTTTTTGTGGCGGACCGATAAAATCTTTGCCATGCAATACTCTTCCATCTTCTAACTCAACTGTTTCTCCATCTTTTAAGCGTTTAAAAATTGGTCCCGGCTTCACTCCTACTTCTAACAACTTATCAATAAGAAGGTGCCCTTGTATATCTTTCTCTACAACACGGTATCCAAAACATTCAATCCCATGTGATAATCGCTTCGTTTCCACATAAAATTGCTTGTCCTCAAATACGAGACCTTCTTCTGTAATTTCAACAATTTCAAGTGGATATTTAACATGCGTTGTACTAACTGACAACGCCACTTCAATAAATTGTTTAATTCCCTTCGGTCCGTACACTGTTAATGATGTTGTTCCACCTTGAAAGGAACGGCTTCCTAGTAAACCAGGTAATCCAAAAATATGATCGCCATGCAAGTGCGTAATAAATATTTTTTCAATGCGGCGCGGACGCACCGATGTATGTAAAATTTGATGTTGCGTTGCTTCACCGCAATCAAATAGCCACGTTTCACCTCGTTCTTCTAACAATTGTAAAGCAATAGATGAAACATTTCTTCCTTTTGAAGGAACGCCAGCACCTGTTCCTAAAAACACAAATTCCACTTTCTTTCCTCCAGCTCTTTATATTATCTATCCTTCATCTTACGGAATGTTATTTCAAATGGCAAATGAATTTTCACAAGCTACTCATCTAGATGACTATATAACACGAACATTAGAGTAAAAAACTTAACAATCATTCGTGTTTTGTAGTAAAATAATTTTATCATATATAAAGGGAGCTTAAAACTATGAAAGAAGTATTTCGCTTACAAACTGATTTATCCTCTTCATTTGATCGCTGGGTAAGTTCTTTCGTTTCTGACCATCCAGCACAATTACAATGGACTATTTTAAAAGAACTAATCCAGGAGTATACATCTTTGCATACAAACCAAACATTACCGGAATATATTTCTTCGTCCATCACATATTATGCACAGCGTATTTCTACACCAAACAATTCAGAAATTGTCATTTATGAAAATCCTCATCTATCCTAATGAAGTGAGCATGTAAAAAGATATCGAAAAAACGATACTTTTTTACATGTTCATCTTAATGTTAATTTAAATGAAATTCCTTAACCATTTCATTTTATTTCTTTGCAGCTTTTGTAGGAGCTTGATGCTTTACTTTTTTAATAAAGTGAAACTTTAATCAGTGGGGGTTTTCTTCATCCCCCACTGATTATTAGCCCTCACCAATCGGGCTTTTACGGGCAGTTTATCCCACACCTAACTTCTTTGCTTCTTACAGAACTTTGAGGTGGGGGATTACTGCCCGTTAATGCGGGATAAAATTCAATTCATTATAATTCCCTTCTTATTCACATGCATAATAAATTACCCAACTGGTCATTTTAAGAACGTAACATGATAAAGGAGGGATATCATTGAAAACGTTAAAGATTTTTACGATCGTTTCTTTGGCAATTATTTCACTATTTGGATGTGCAGGAAATCGAAATGATAAAGCGCTGGATAATCGTGGAAACAACGGAGTACGAAATGTTAGATATGAAGGCAACAACAATGATCTTCAAAGGGTTAGAAATAATACAGATGGTGTCAATAATAATGAAACACGTCTACACGTAGCAAATAAAGCAGCTGACCGAATTGTCGAATTAGACGAAGTGGACAAGGCCAATGTAATTGTCACAAACAGAAATGCCTATGTTGCAGTCGTTTTGCGCGATGGAGTAAAGGGCGACATCACAAAGCAATTAGAGAACAAAATTGCTGATCAAGTAAGAGCTACAGACCCAGATATTCGCAATGTATTTGTATCATCAAACCCTGATTTTGTAGATCGAATGAGAGACTATACAAGAAAAATTGAAAACGGTAAACCAGTAGAAGGTTTATTTGAAGAATTTACAGAAGGCGTTCGAAGAGTATTTCCTAACGCTCGCTAAAACTTTCCCCACTTCACCGCAAAGCGGTTTGGAGTGGGGATTTTGCTACATAAACTTATTTTCCAATTGCTGTTGAAAAGACTTTTCTTGTTTACGAAATAATTGACTTCCTCGCTGGACCATAGGTGTTCCATATTTATGATTAATTTGATCAATGACAGCTAACAACGGTTCTTCTTTCGCGTCTTCTTCAAATGAAAATAAATCTAGTTGCTTGATCGATTCTGTTTTCCACTCTAATTCAGCAGCAGTAACACCTAGTAACCGAATCGGATCACCATCCCAATGTTTCTTCCACAATCGCGAAGCAGCCTGAAAAATATCACACTCTTCCCAAATTGCATTTTTTAATTGTTTACTTCGCGTAACTGTGCGCCGATCATAATATTTGATCATAATTTGTATATTATATGTTACGAGCGCACGTTTTTGTAGCCGTTTACTAACAGATTGAGCTAATCGCTCTAGCATATCAAGCAATACTTTCTCTTCATCCATATCTTTTGAAAATGTCGTTGAATTTCCAATTGTTTTATATTGGCCCATTTGATTCGGGTCCACTTCTCGATTATCAATACCTTTTGCACGCTTTTGTAAATCAACGCCATGATTTCCGATTTTAGAACGAATCACATGCTCTTTACCATTGGCTAAATGGCCAATGGTATCTATATGAATTTCTTTTAATTTTTCAGCCGTTTTCTTACCAATTCCATGCATTGCCTCAACTGGGAGTGGCCAAAGTAATTCAGAAACATCACGCTTACGAAGTACTGTAATACCAAGTGGTTTTTTCATATCTGAGGCAGTCTTTGCGAGAAAAAGATTAGGAGCAATTCCAATGCTGCACGGGAGCTGTAATTCGGTTAATAACGTTTGTTGAATCATCTGAGCAATCTCAAGAGGTGAACCTAGTCCATAACAGTCTGTTATATCTAAATAACCCTCATCTATTGAAACAGGCTGTATCTTTTCAGTAAACCGGGAAAGAATTTGAAACATCGCAAATGATGCTACGCGGTACAATTCAAAGTTAGGGTGCTTTACAACCAATTCAGGACATAATCGCTTCGCTTCCCAAAGCGGCATCGTTGCACGCACACCCTTTTCCCTCGCCTCATAACTGCACGTCACAATAATCCCTTTCCGCTCTTTTTCATTCCCTGCAATGGCTAACGGTTTCCCTTTTAGCGACTCATCATGTGCGATTTCTACTGACGCATAAAAACAGTTCATATCCACATGTAAAATTACCCGACCGTTTTTTGGATACATTTCTCGCATTTAACTCACCCCCTGAAAGAACACTTGTTCTTAGTTGTATTATACCAAAAATTCGTTCTCAAAAACAACGGTGTTGGCCACTCTTTATCAAATACCGCCTTTTCAATCCTCTCTTTTCCCTGTATACTCAAAATGCATATGGATAATTATAGAAAAAAAGAAAGGAGAAAAAATGAAAAGCCAGACAAAACTAAATTATGCTGTTCTAATAGTCGTATTCATAATCGCTATAAACCATTTGCTACTCCCAATCTTCGGTATTAATTCCTCTGCACTTCTCCCTTACTTATTAAAGATTTCAACACTGTATATACTTCCGTGGATTTTTTTATACTGGTTCATTCGTTTAGTGAAAGCTATTGAATCTAAATGATCAATAAAAAAGAGCGCGTAAACCTTTTATGGCCTACACACTCTTTTTCCTATATAATGCAATTACTTCGCTACTTCTTCAATAATTGCAACAACCAATTCAGCTGTTTTTGCTAATTCTTCAACAGGAATTTTTTCATTTGTTGTATGAATTTCTTCATAACCAACTGCTAAGTTTACTGTTGGAATACCATGGCCCGCAATTACGTTCGCATCACTTCCGCCACCGCTTTGGTGAAGAGAAGGTGTACGACCAATTTTTTCAGCAGCACGTTTTGCCACTTCTACAACATGATCACCATCAGCAAATTTGAACCCAGGATACATTACTTTTACTTCTACATCTGCTTGTCCGCCCATTTCTTTTGCAGTCGTTTCAAATGCTTCTTTCATTTTGCGAACTTGCTCTTGCATTTTTTCATCTACTAAAGAACGAGCTTCTGCAAAGATTGTTACATGGTCACAAACGATATTTGTTTGTGTACCACCTTCAAAGCGACCAATATTTGCAGTTGTTTCAGAATCAATACGACCAAGTGGCATTTTTGCAATTGCTTTTGCTGCAATTGTAATTGCGGATACACCTTTTTCTGGCGCTACACCAGCGTGAGCTGTTTTACCGCGAATAATTGCATTCACTTTTGCTTGTGTTGGTGCTGCAACTACGATTTCGCCAACTTTTCCATTGCTATCTAAAGCATAGCCATATTTCGCTGTAATACGTTCACGGTCTAATGCTTTTGCACCAACAAGACCAGATTCTTCACCAACTGTAATAATAAATTCAATTTTTCCATGAGGAATATTTTTTTCTTTTAAAACGCGGATTGCTTCAAACATAGATGCTAATCCAGCTTTATCATCTGATCCTAAAATTGTAGTACCATCCGATACAATATAACCATCTTTAATAGAAGGCTTAATTCCTTTACCAGGAACTACTGTATCCATATGAGAAGTAAAATAGATTGTATCTACTCCTTCTTTCGTTGCTGGTAGAGTACAAATTAAGTTACCAGCACCATGTCCAGTCACACCCATTGTGTCATCTTCAAATACTTCAACACCTAAAGCAGTAAATTTCTCTGTTAACACTTTACAAATTTCCGCTTCATATTTCGTTTCAGAATCTACTTGCACCAGCTCCATAAATTCATTTACTAAACGTTCTTGATTAATCATAAGAATGCGCCTCCTGCACTGCGTTATGTATGTAACAACGTTAATTATAACAGAATTTCGCAAAAGTTTCGAAAGACAAGACAAAAAACAGATGGTTCACACATCTAGATAACCTTCTGTTTTCTTCTACTCATTTAAAAGCACCCAGCGCATATGGTCTTCCCAAATTCCATTCACCATTAGCATTTTCCGTGATACACCTTCATATTGAAAACCAATCTTCGTTACGACTTGTATCGACGCTAAATTACGAGGCATAATCGGCGCTTCTATCCGATGTAACTGAAATTCTTGAAAAGCAACATCAATTGCTTTTCTAAGCGCTTCTGTCGTATACCCTTTATTCAATTCCTCTTTGTCTAATTTATAACTAAGAACGCAAGACTGATAAATCCCACGTACAATTAAATTGAAAGAAATACAACCAATGATATTCGTATCATCGTCTTTTTTAAAAATCCATAATCGAATAATTTTCCCTTCTATAAACTCTTTTCTATCTTTTTGCAATCGTTTCTTTTGATAATCCATTGTAAAAAAATCATCTGGTCGGTATTCTTCCCACGCTTTTAAAAACTCGCGATTTTTGTCGTAATATTGAAGAACTTGTTCTGTATACGACTCATCGATTTCTCTCAATTGTAAACGTTCTGTTTCGTATATTTTCATCATCGTATCTCCATTCTTCATCTAGTAAAACTTTCATAAGAGGGGACTGCTCACGAGATTACATGTAGCATAAAGTGAAACTTTAATCAGTGGGGGTTTTCTTCATCCCCCACTGATTATTAGCCCTCACCTAACTTCTTTGCTTCCTGCCAAACTTTGAGGTGGGGTATTACTGCCCGCGAATAGCGGGATAAAAGGAAAAGATCATATGATTTAAACCGTTTTCTCAATCAAATTATATCCCCTTTACTTCACTCATACCTTTTTATATTCTCTCTTTATTCCGAATTTTCCTGTTGAATATTAGAGACCCTTCTCGAATTTTGTCTCATCTATGCCCTTGTCCACATTTCCATTTCTCGATACAATAGATAAGAAAGATTCGTAAGGAGGCCCATGATGAACAAAAAAGCTCAAAAAGTTATGATTTACGTTATGTTAATTTCCATGCTTGTAACAACATTACTTACTGGCGCAAGTATGTTTTGGTAAAAGGACGATGCCACTCGTCCTTTTTTTATTTTTCATACATGTTTAAACACGAACAGGCCATTTATTCCCCTAGATAGAGAATAAACAGCCTGTTAAAACACGATTATCTTCCTACATGATTAGTAGAGCTTTTCCATTGATAGATGTTTTATTTAATTAGGAGTACAAGAGCTACAATACTAAAAGAAAATCCCATTGCAAGTGCCATGACAAAACTAGTGTAATGCTTTTGCTGAAAAGCTCCTATTACAAAAGTAAAATTAAGAAGTGCAATAAATGCGATAGACAAGAGAAAAGAACATATATGAAAGGTTGCCAATATGAACGTTACAATGAATAGAAAGCCGATGAAAAATTGCATATAAGAAAGCCTTGGATTCAAATACATACAAGCAGCTCCTTTTTACATCATCTATGTATAACTTCATTAACGCATGTATATGTACACATGTCAAGACAAGTTAATGAAGCTGTTCAAAAAGTCCGGTAACGATAGCTATCGCATTTCTTCGTTACGTCGCCACTCCGTATCCTCCTGGCTTCCACGCCTCGAACTACTCGGCTCTCTTTATCCTCCTTTTTGAATAGGCACTAAAAGAGAAAGAAAAAGCCAACTTATATTGTTGACCTTTTCATAAGCAATTGCTCCTTTTTCTTTTGCAAGTTGTTGAAATGACTTTTTCGATTTTACAACCGATACTTTTGTTCCAATTGGAATGCGATCAAATAAATATTCCACATCTTGTTTTTTCATCCGAATACAGCCTTGTGAAATATATTTTCCAATTGAACTTGGCTGATTTGTACCATGAATACCATACTTACTACCATCTGTACCTCGCGCATTAAATCCCATCCACCTTGAACCAAGAGGATTTTTTGGTGAACCACCAGGAATATTTTTAGCAATATAATAGGGATTTTTCGCTTTCAAGATGATATCGAACGTACCCTCAGGTGTTAAATCATTCGTCTTCCCTGTTGCCACAGGAAATACCTTTTGAATTTTCCCATCATCAATATAAGCAAGCTTATTTGTCTGCTTATTCACAATAATAAACGGGTCTCCAGCACGCGGGTTATCGCCAAGAGGCCAAATCGGTGAAAGAGAAATACATAAGAGTAAGGACAGAAGATACGACATAGTCCATTCCTACCTTCTATATAAGTTCTTTTACGTTATCCTTCCCTTTAAACCGACTTTTAATGAGTAAATATTGTTCCATTTCATAAACAAGTTGAACAAGCTTCGCCCGCATTTCAAATTCTTCACGTGTCTCTGGAAGTGGCATTTCCCGAAAAATCTCTCTCATCTCCTGTAATTGTCTAAGCGAGATTAAACCTGTACTTTCGGGACGAATAGAGTTCCCAACATTTTCAATCACTTCTGCAATCATACCAGCTTGCTCATATGACCATGATAAGGACGCCGCAAGTGGCATGATTCGTTCTAAAATTTCAAATTGCTGCATACGCATATCAAAATATCGATAATAGTAGTCATCTTCACGCATAAATTGATTCTCAAGTTTTTTAAAAGATAATTCTTTTGCCTCTTTCAACATTTCCTCTGTTTCAATTAATTCTTTCCCACTCCAAGTACTATCACGATTTCGTAAATATACTGCCATCTCAAATAAAATGGTTTTAAAATTAGATTCTATTTTTTTCTGATACCCTCTTAATTTCTTTTCAGCACTTGGCATGTAGACGTTCACTAACAATGCCACACTAATTCCGATTGTTAAAATCGCTATTTCATTCCCAATCGCTGACCATGTAATATGCTTTAACGAATACAAATGCATCACAATAACTGAACTTGTAACGATACCTTCTTGAATTTTAAACATGACAGCTGTCGGGATAAATGTAAGAAGTAACAAACTAATGGCGAGCGGCGTATAACCGATTGTTTCAAAAATACAAAATGAGAAAGCCATCGATAAGACACAAGCCAAAAAGCGATGCAATGACGCTTGGAGCGATTTTCGCTTCGTATTTTGTACACACAAAATGACAAGAATTCCAGCAGAGCTATAAAATTCTAATCCTAAAAGCTGAGCGATAAAAACTGCTAAACCTGTTCCAACTGCTGTTTTAACTGTACGATATCCGATTTTAAACATGTAATAGCTCCTATATGTACAAACTTATTCTTACAATAAGTATAAAGAAAAGGATGACAGACTGTCATCCTTTTCCTCCTATTATTCACGTAACTTTTACATGTTACAATATTTTTTGTAAAAATTCTTGTGCCCGCTTGCTTTCTGGTGCCGTAAAAAATTGCTCTGGGTTTGCATCTTCAACGAGCTTTCCACCATCTAAGAAGAGTACACGATCTGCTACTTCTTTTGCAAAGCCCATCTCATGTGTGACAATTGCCATCGTCATACCCGTTGTTACTAACGATTTCATTACCTCTAGTACTTCTTTTACCATTTCTGGGTCAAGTGCAGACGTTGGTTCATCAAATAACATCACTTCTGGTTCCATCGCAAGTGCTCTAGCAATCGCTACACGCTGTTTTTGTCCGCCAGAAAGACGATTCGGATAAGCATCTTTTTTATCAAGTAACCCTACTTTTTCAAGAAGTTCTTTTGCTTTTTTCTCGCCTTCTTGTTTTTCTATCCCTTTAACATTTACTGGTGCATACGTAATATTTTCTAATACAGTCATATGAGGAAATAAGTGAAAGTGTTGAAACACCATCCCAACATGTTGACGCACATTCATAATATTTGTTTTTGGATTTGTCACTTCTTCATCATGAATCCAAATTTGACCACTTGTCGGTGTTTCTAATACATTCATACAACGTAAAAATGTTGATTTCCCTGATCCAGATGGTCCAACAATCGCTACAACCTCACCTTTTTTGATCGTTGTTGTAATTCCTTTTAATACTTCGTTTTGTCCAAATGATTTATGAAGGTTTTCTATTTTAATCACTTTTCTTCATTCTCCCTTCAATCGCTTTCCCGACAACTGTAAGAATAATCACTAGAATATAGTAAACAAGTCCGACAAATAGTAACGGTTCAAGATACTTAAATGTTTCACCGCCTACAATATATGCACGGCGCATTAAGTCTGTCGCACCAATTACTGTCACTACAGCCGATTCTTTCGTAAGTGTTGCAAATTCATTCACAAGCGCTGGTAATATATTTTTTAATGCCTGTGGTAAAATAATATTTCTCATCATTTTTCCATATGGAACACCTAACGCCATCGCAGCTTCTGTCTGTCCTTTATCAACAGCTTGAATACCTGCACGAATTACCTCTGACATATATGCACCCGAATTTAAACTAAATGCAAGTACTGCTGCTAAAAATGCTGGTATATCATATCCAATCATTTGCGGAACACCGAAATAAATAATCATTAATTGCAAGACAAGTGGCGTGCCACGAAATATCGACGTATATAAATCAGCAGCGATATTTAAAACTCTTACTCTAGCAATTTTGCAAAGTGCTAATAACGTTCCTAATACAAAACCAACTAAAGCAGATACTGCTACAATTTTCAGTGTAACTTCTAGGCCCTTTAATATATATGGTATCGACGGAGTAATTGCCGAAAAATCTAGGTTCATCTTTTGTCATTCCTCTCACAGAAAATAGAAAGGCAGCTTACTTTCCGCTGCCAAACCATTTCTTCACTAATTTATCCATTTCACCATTCTCTTGCATTTTCTTAATTACTTTATTAAATTCTGCTGTTTTATCACTATTTTTCGGAAGGGCAATTGCTGCTCCTACTTCTTCTGGAGCTTCCTTGATTTCAATCCCTTGTAAATCTTTCATTTTTTCTAAATAATTTTTAGCAACTGTATCTTCTAAAATAGCAGCGTCAAAACGCCCTGCTTGAATTTCTTGTACAACTTCTGGTATACGGTCACGACCTTCTGCTTGGAAGTTTACTTGTTTTTTAAATTCCTCTGCCTTCTCTTCTTGAATAGATCCCGTTTGTACCCCTACTTTTTTATCTTTCAAATCTTGTAATGACTTAATACCAGAATCCTTTTTTGAAACAATCATGTTTTTAGCAACAAAATAAATATCTGTAAAATCAGCATTTTCCTTACGATCTGGAGTTGGAGTCATACCCGCCATTACAAAATCAACTTTTCCTGAACTAAGAGATGCTAGTAATCCTCCAAAATCCATATCTTTCACTTTTATTTCATAGCCAAGCTCTTTTCCAATATACTTTGCAATATCTACATCAAAACCGATAATCGCATCACTTTTTGAAGCTTCCACATATTCATAAGGTTTATAGTCTGCTGAAGTCCCCATAACAAGTACTTTTTTATTTGTATTCGCTTCTTTTGTTTCTTCCTTACTACAAGCACTAAACATGCTTACGATTAAAATTAGTGCAAATGAAATCGATAATAACTTCTTCATGTTTCTTCCCCCTAATAATGTATATTTAAAAGTTTTATAGAATTTTTATTTGATATTCGTATTGTAGCAGTTTTTTTATTTTTATGCAATATTTAAAATAAAAATAAATTAAAAAATCCTAATTAACACCATCCATTATATATTTCTTGTATAAAAACATGCATAAAAATATATTTTTATGCATGTTAAAATTCATAATCTATGACTAAAAAAAGCGGTACATACACTTATACGTGTACGTACCGCTTTTTTATAATTATATTACAGTTCTTCACAATTCTCTTCAAAGTAAGATTGTAATTTTGAGATCACTTGCATCGGCTCATGACCTTCAATTTCATGGCGTTCTACCATCGTTACGATCTTTCCATCTTTTAATAACGCGAAAGACGGCGAGGATGGTGGATACCCCTCAAAATATTCACGTGCACGTGCTGTTGCCTCTTTATCTTGTCCTGCAAATACAGTTACAAGATGATCTGGTCGTTTATCATAATGTACGGAATGTGCTGCAGCTGGACGTGCAATTCCACCTGCACAACCGCATACTGAGTTTACCATCACAAGTGTTGTACCTTTTTGCTGTAATGATTCATCAACCGCTTCTGGGGTTGTTAATTCTGTATAGCCAGCGGATACGATTTCTTCACGCGCTTGACGGACAACATCATTCATAAAAAAGTTAAAGTTCATCAATGTTTTCCCTCCTCAAATCTATCTATTTGTATCTTACCAGTAACCGTTTCAGAAATACAAGTGAACTTACTTGTATTATCCCTAGTGTTGGCATACAAAACGTCCTAGAACAGAAGCTCTAAGACGTTTTTATTAATGTCCACGATGCTTTTGCTTCGCTTTTTGCACTTTCATCAAACGTTTTCTCTGTTTTTCTGCTTCACGATGCTCTTTAGATTGCGCTTGTTTTTCTTGTTTATGCACTTCGTACGATAAACTAATTGCCTCTTGAGCTTTCGTAAAACGTGTTGTTTTCATTTCTTTTGCCGCTTGGCGAATGATACGCTTTATACTTTTCGAACGTTTTTTCTCTTTGATGTCTACACCACATCTAGCAAAGCGATTAAAGTATGGTAATAACGTATCATTTACAAACAAAAGTATTTCTTCATCAGATGGTTCAGTACCAAACATGTACTGCGTTGCATACAGTTTCCCATTGTCTTCGTTTTCAATCACCCCTACAAAATACTGACCATCATGATAAACTGTCAATTTCATCGACAGCCCCTCCTTTAAAAACGATTCAGAAATACTGGACATCCCGGAGGGGAAGGTTACTGACATGAAATCATGCGTCCGGACTACCAACCGGAACTGTGTTTTTGCATTTCTATCACTATTATATAATATTTACGTATTTTTTACGATTTCGACATAGGCTTCAATCATTTTTTTATGTGATCCTACAATATACTTCGGTAACTCTGTAATTGGAAAGAATTTCAGCTCGACAGCCTCCTCTTTATTTACAGAAAACTTACCTTCATACTCGTCTGTATAATATGCCGTCGTGACAGATTGAAACTCATCACCATTTGCTAATTTTATAAAATAGTTAGCTCCAGAATATACATTGATGAGCTTCAAGTTTCTTACATGAATCCCCGCTTCTTCATACACTTCCCGACACGCTGTTTCTTCTGGGGATTCTCCAAGTTCCATTAAGCCACCAAGCAAGCCCCATTTCCCATACGGTTCCGTCCTTTGCTGCAATAAAACATGTCCATTTTCGTTCAATACAAGAACAACAGCACCGACTAAAATTAAAGGGCGATGACCAACTACTTTTCGTAACTCTTCTACATATCCCATCGAAACAAACCCTTCTTTTTGTATTTCGTTGTCCACACTATTGTATCATATGTATAAAATGGAAAAACGCGTATATATTTCATTTTTTTAACAGCACTCCAACAGAATCCCCCTTCCTCAAGCATGTGCAGGGCATGGCCTAGGTGATAGGGAAGGGATGAATGGTGGTCGTAGAAAGCACGAAGTTTTTATTTCCTTTTTTTGCAACATAGTTTATGCTAGTGATAAGAACAAAAACGAACGTACGTTCTTTTGCGACTGTAGGGCAAGGTTGTGTCCAAACAGTATAAACGACGCCTGTGGAGAGTATGTCAGACTGATTGGGTATCCAATCAGCAACGCTCTATGAAACAGGAAGCCCCTTCTTCAAACAGCTCGTTAGAGTGTTAAGGAGGAGTCATTCACCACTATATTAATTTGTTCATTCTCATCTATCGTTGCTAATTGAATAGAGTGAATCGGTACTTTCGTCGATAATTGTACTCTTACCCATTGTTCTGTTTTCCCTAATAAGGCTAGAGCATCCTTTTGAATCTCTCCATTCTTCACAAGAATAAATGTAACAGATGCTTGTGTTCCAGTTACTTTCATATCTAGCCGAGAAACTGTTTCATATTGTGGATACTGAAATGCGGAAACAACTCCACTTGCTTCCCATAATGCAAATTTTATCGTTTGAACATCAGTAATGTTTTGTAAACGCAGCTCTGAAAACAAATATTCTACCGTAATGCGGGCTTTCTTTAAATTATTAAAATCAACAGAACCATTATGTATAAGGATAATGGGTGCAGGCTCTAAAAAGCGTCTCCACCGATCCCATTTTAACATCAAAATAGAGCTTAGGATATGAAGAACTACAAGAACAAATGTTGTAATCATCGAGCCAAGCAAACCTACCTTTTCATCTGACAGTGCATTTGAAATATTTCCACCTAGCAATAAAACTAATACAACATCTAAAAAACGAAGCTGGGCAATAGAGCGTTGTCCCATTGCCTTGGCAACAATAATTAAAAAGATATATGCCAATACAGCACGAAATACCCACTCTACATTAGAAATATGATGTGCCCCTTCAAAAATATGCATATGCATGAAGCTCACTCCTCACAAACACTGTGTTCCTTTAGTTTGTGATTATGAAGGCTGTCTATGTATTAAAAAACTGATCCGTATAAGAACGAATCAGTTTTTTCTCTATCAATATGATTTAATTCACTGAAAACATATACTTTTTGTATGTCTTTCGTACCGATAATATAAGCCCCATTAACATCATATTAGAGAACAAGGAACTTCCTCCATATGATAAAAATGGAAGAGCAATTCCTTTTACTGGCATTAATCCAACAATCATACCGATATTTTGGAAGATTTGCAGGGTTAAAATACCGATTGCTCCCGCACATAATAATGTGCCAAACAGGTTATCTGCTGCATATCCAATGAGAATTGTACGATAAATAAGAAGTAGAAACATCAACACAATGAAAGCTGCTATTAAAAATCCGCCTTCTTCAGCAATCGTAGCGAAAATGAAATCCGTATGCTTTTCTGGAATATAGACGTTTCCATATCCTAAACCTTTTCCATTCATGCCTCCACTACCTACTGCTAAAATCGATTGCTGCGTTTGATATCCTTGATCAGCGTAATCAAAAGGTGCTAACCACCCTAAAATTCGTGATTGTTGATGTGGCTTTAACAAAGGAATCAATTTATCAAAAATAATACTTGGATATTGCAGAAATAGAAATATTAACGTAGACAAAATGGTTAATGGAACCACTGTACATATTGCAATCAGTTTCTTCTGAATGCCTGACATAAAAAGAATACATGCAATGGCTGAACCGTATAAGAAAACCATTCCTGTATCAGGTTGACTATATACAAACAACGCAGGCGGAATCGATACTAAAATGATTTTACCCACCAATATCAAATCCGTTTGAAATGTTCGTACCATATATTTTTCATTATGCTTCACTGCTAGACTAGCAACTAAAATAAGCAATGCAATTTTAAAGAACTCCGATGGCTGTATCGCCCCTAAAACAGGAAATCTAAACCATCTTTTTGCACCTAAGATTTCAGGTGTAAAATTTGAAACTGGCAATATTTTCAGTATGATAATAGAGGCAAAGCCAACAATATAAAATGGCCAAGCTAGTTTTTGCATTTGATCTAAATCAATACTTGCAACGAGCAGTAACAGTACAATGCCTATTAAATAGTTCACCCCTTGCTTCATAGCAAAGTTCGAATTTCCATATTGTCCTGTTTGCTGACTGCTATATATGGCAACTAAACTAGTTACACATAAAACACACAGGATTAAAATTAACTTCACATCTAAACTCTTTAGAAACTCGGTACTTCTCTTCATGATATGATATCCTCCTGAATCGTTGTTAAGCATAAATAAAAAACCAGGAGTCAACAACCTTCATGTTTTGACGACTGATTATACATAACGATATGTGCATACACACAAGCTACAAAATCTTTATATATATAAATACAAATTAAAAAACCGACATAAAACCCTTCTTTTTAGGTGGGAGAGAGCATCCGACCATGCATAGAAGCGGTCAGATCCTTTTCCTGCCCAGACACAGTGAAAACAAAGAGAGAAAACGAGTGCAGGTCACCTTTTGTTATCCATAGCCGCGGCTATATGTCGAAAAATCAAAATGGATTTATATAGAATAACTTTCTTACTTATACAATACAAGCTATTAAACTACAGTTACATCAGTAAAATTTTCCAAAAAAATATTCTTTACTTATTTTATCTCTATATACAAGATATCAGCAATGCATTTTCGTAAATTCATCATACATTGATATTCATTGTAAGATTAGCATTGAGAAATAAAGTGAAACTTTAATCAGTAGGGGTTTTACTGCCCGTTAATGCGGGATAAACTTTGAATTTCATGATTAAACAAAGAAGAAAAGGGATTATTTCATCGATAGAAGATTAATTGAGGAATATAAAAAGCTCGCAAACGCGAGCTTTTTATTAATATACAGACGTATTATTTTCTGATACATTTTCAAGAATTTCTTTTACACGACCTAAGAACTTACCACAAATCAAGCCGTCAAGTACGCGGTGATCAAGTGATAAGCATAAGTTAACCATATCACGTGCTCCGAACATACCGTTATCCATAATTACTGGACGTTTTACGATAGATTCAACTTGTAAAATAGCTGCTTGTGGGTGATTAATAATTCCCATAGACTGAACAGAACCAAATGATCCTGTGTTATTAATTGTGAATGTACCACCTTGCATTTCATCTGCTTTTAATGATTTCGTACGTACTTTTGTTGCAAGTTCCGTAATTTCACGAGCGATGCCTTTAATTGTTTTCTCATCGGCTTGTTTAATAACCGGTACAAATAATTCCGCTTCCGTTGCAACAGCGATAGAAAGGTTGATATCTTTCTTCTGAACGATTTTATCGCCAGCCCACATTGAATTAATTTGTGGATATTCTTTTAATGCTTGTGCAACTGCTTTTACGAAGAATGCAAAGAATGTTAAGTTAAAGCCTTCACGCTTTTTAAATTCACCTTTGATTGAATTACGGTATGTTACAAGATTCGTTACATCCACTTCAATCATCATCCAAGCGTGTGGTGCTTCATGTTTACTACGCAACATATTAGCAGCGATTGCTTTACGTACACCTGTAACTGGAATTTCGATATCTCCAGGCATTGTTGGTACTGATACTGGTTTTGCTGCTATTGGTGCTGGTGCAGCTGTTTTTGGCGCTTCTTGTGGTGTTGACGCTGGCGCAACAACTTCCGCTTTCTTAGCACCTGCTTGTGGAATATTTCCAGACTCCACTAATTTTAAAATATCTTTACGTGTAATACGGCCATTTGCTCCCGTACCTTCCACTAGATCTAAATCAATATTATGTTCACCCGCAAGCTTTAATACCGCTGGAGAAAAACGAAGTTTACCGTCAGTCGGTTGTTTAACTTTTGTTGCTTTTTCAGGTGCAACTGCTACTGATTCTGCATTTGTTGCTTCCCCTGTTTTCTCTTCCACTGCTGTTGCAGCTACTTCGTCTGCACCCTCTACTTGAATGACACAAACTACTTCTCCAACAGCAAGTGTATCGCCTTCACTAGCGATTAACTCCTTCACAATTCCTGTGAAAGAAGACGGTACTTCTGCATTAACTTTATCCGTCATTACTTCTGCAAGCGGATCGTATTTATTTACGTGATCGCCAACATTTACAAGCCATTTACTAATTGTACCTTCCGTTACACTTTCCCCAAGCTGAGGCATTGTAATATTTTCTACAGCCATGTATAGTCCCCCCGATTAAAATTCCGCAAGTTCACGCATTGCTTTTTCAACTTTATCTGGATTTACCATAAAGAATTTTTCCATTGTTGGTGCATATGGCATCGCTGGAACGTCTGGACCTGCAAGACGTGCAACTGGTGCATCAAGTTCAAATAAGCAGTTTTCTGCAATAATTGCCGCTACTTCACTTATGATGCTGCCCTCTTTATTGTCTTCCGTTACAAGAAGAACTTTACCTGTTTTTGAAGCCGCTTCAATAATCGCTTCTTTATCTAATGGATATACAGTACGTAAATCAAGAATGTGAGCCGAAATGCCATCTTGTGCTAATTTCTCAGCCGCTTGAAGAGCAAAGTGAACACATAATCCGTACGTGATAACAGTAATATCATCACCTTCACGTTTTACGTCTGCTTTTCCGATTGGTAATACATAATCATCTTCTGGCACTTCGCCTTTGATTAAGCGGTATGCACGTTTATGTTCAAAGAACAATACCGGATCTTCGTCACGAATTGCTGCTTTTAGTAAACCCTTCGCATCATATGGTGTAGAAGGAATGACAATTTTTAAACCTGGTTGGTTTGCAAACATTGCTTCTACAGACTGCGAATGATACAACGCACCGTGAACGCCGCCACCAAATGGTGCACGAATCGTGATTGGACAAGTCCAGTCATTATTTGAACGGTAACGAATTTTTGCTGCTTCAGAAACAATTTGGTTTACTGCTGGCATAATGAAATCAGCAAACTGTATTTCAGCAATTGGGCGCATACCGTACATTGCTGCACCGATTGCTACCCCAGCAATTGCAGATTCTGCAAGCGGTGTATCAAGTGCACGATCTTCACCAAACTGATCATATAAGCCGTGCGTTGCTTTAAATACGCCACCTTTTTTACCAACATCTTCTCCTAATACAAATACTTTCTCATCGCGTTCCATTTCCTCGCGCATTGCTAATGTAATTGCGTCAATATAAGACATTACAGCCATGAAACGTTCCCCCCTATTCTGCGTATACGTGCTTCAATGAATCTTCAGGTGCTGCATACGGAGCATTTTCTGCATATTCTGTTGCTTCGTTTACGATATGCATGATGTCATCTAACATTTGTTTTTCAGACTCCTCTGTTAACACGCCAACTTCTTTTAAGTAAGCAGCAAATGTAAAGATTGAATCTTGTTTCTTTGCTTCTTCTACTTCTTCTTTATCACGGTATACACGATCATCATCATCACTAGAGTGAGCCGTTAAACGGTATGATACCGCTTCAATTAACGTCGGGCCTTCTCCGCGACGTCCGCGATCTGCTGCTTCTTTTACAGCTTTATATACTTCAAGTGGATCATTGCCATCCACTGTGTATCCTGGCATACCGTAACCAATCGCACGGTCTGATACGTTTTTACATGCTAATTGCTTTTCAACTGGGATAGAAATTGCATACTTATTATTTTCACACATGAAGATAACAGGTAATTTATGCACACCAGCAAAGTTAGCACCTTCATGGAAGTCACCTTGGTTAGAAGAACCTTCACCAAATGTAACAAACGTTACTAAATCTTTCTTTTCCATCTTCCCTGCTAATGCAATACCTACTGCATGAGGTACTTGCGTTGTAACCGGTGATGAACCAGTCACAATACGGTTTTTCTTTTGACCGAAGTGGCCAGGCATTTGACGACCACCAGAGTTTGGATCTCCTGCTTTTGCAAAGCCAGACAACATAAGCTCTTTTGCTGTCATACCAAACGCTAGTACAACACCCATATCACGGTAATATGGCAATGCATAATCTTTTTCACGATCAAGTGCAAATGCTGCGCCTACTTGCGCTGCTTCTTGCCCTTGACACGAAATTACGAATGGAATTTTCCCTGCACGGTTTAATAACCACATACGTTCGTCAATTTTACGTGCAAGCAACATCGTACGATACATTTCTAATACTCGCTCATCGCTTAAGCCAAGCTCTTCATGGCGCTTTTCTTTTACTTCTGCCATTTTAACACCCTCCTAAATCCACATTTTATGCATGTATTGCTTTTCCATCTACTGCTAATGCAGCCTCACCAATTGCTTCTGATAATGATGGATGCGGATGAATTGTATGTGCAACTTCCCAAGGTGTTGCATCAAGTACTCTTGCAAGACCTGCTTCAGAAATCATGTCCGTTACATGTGGACCGATCATATGAACACCAAGAATGTCATTTGTTTCTTCATCAACAACAAGTTTGACAAATCCATCTGATTCTCCATATACAAGTGCTTTCCCGATTGCACGGAATGAGAATTTACCTATTTTTAATTGATATCCTTTGTCTTTGGCTTCTTGTTCTGTCAAACCGACAGAAGCAACTTCTGGACTACTGTATACACATTTCGATACCATAGAATAATCAATTGGCGTTACTTCTTTACCAGCAATATGTTCTACAGCGACAATGCCTTCATGAGAAGCAACGTGCGCAAGCTGTAAGCCACCAATTACATCGCCAATGGCATAAATATGTGATTCTTTCGTTTGATAAAATTCATTTGTTTGAATGTATCCTTTTTCTACAACGATATCTGTATTTTCTAAGCCAATATTTTGTGTGTTTGCTTGTCTTCCTACAGATACAAGCATTTTTTCAGCTGAAAATTCTTTATTTTCACCATTCAACTCTGCTTGGATTCGTACACCATTATCTTTTACCAACGTTTCTGGCAATACTTTTGCACCAGTCACAACTTTAATTCCTTTTTTCTTCAGAAGACGTTGCATTTCTTTTGAAACATCTTGGTCTTCAAGTGGCAGGACATGTTTTGCATATTCTAATATGGTAACTTCTACGCCAAAATCAGCAAGCATAGATGCCCATTCAATACCAATTACGCCACCACCAACAATAATGATAGAATCAGGAAGCGCTTCCATTTTTAGGGCGTGATCAGATGACATTACATATTCACCATCAAGTTCTAAACCTGGTAAAGAATTTGGGCGTGATCCCGTTGCAACGAGAACATTTTTCGGAATCAACATTTCATTCTCTTCTCCGCTCGCTAATTCAACAGAAATTGTTCCCGGCATTGGAGAGAAAATAGAAGGTCCAAGGATTCGGCCAATACCTTCAAACACATCAATTTTACCTTGCTTCATTAAATGTTGAACACCTTTATGAAGCTGCGTTACAATTTTTTCTTTACGCTCTTGCACTTTCGCAAAGTTCAATTCTACATTGCTCGTTACAACGCCAAACTCTTCCCCTTTTTTTGCAGTCGCAAAAACTTCGGCACTGCGCAGTAACGCTTTACTAGGAATACACCCTTTGTGTAAGCAAGTACCACCTAGATTATCTTTTTCAACAAGTGCTGTTTTCAGTCCTAGTTGTGATGCACGAATAGCAGCAACATATCCACCAGTACCGCCGCCAACGATGACTAAATCATATTCTTTTGCCATATCCTCAACCCCTAGCTACCGTTTCTTTTTCTCGTACAACATACTCTTTTGGAGCTTCTTCTTCACGTAACACACGAAGTGCGCCCTCTGCTAATGCTTGTAGTTCGTCTTCTCCAGGATGTACAATTACATCTGCAATCCAATGAACACGGTCTTTTATTTCATCAACAAGAATCTTACTATATGCGAGTCCTCCCGTTAAAACGATTGCATCTACTTTTCCATGAAGAACGCTACTAGCCCCGCCAATTTCTTTTGCAACTTGGTATGCCATTGCCTTGTAAATCAGCGTCGCTTCCGGATCACCTTGCTCAACCATATTCTCGACTTTAATTGCATCGTTTGTACCGATTAGACTAACCAATCCACCTTGTCCAACAATCTTTTTCATCATTTCATCACGATAATACTCGCCAGAGAAACACATTTCTACTAATTGTCCAACTGGCACTGTACCCGCACGTTCTGGACTAAATGGACCTTCTCCGTTTAAACCATTATTTACATCGATTACTTTTCCATTTTTATGAGCACCCACTGTTATACCGCCGCCCATATGAGCAATTAACAGGTTCAAATCTTCATACTTACGGTCTAGCTCTTCCGCAATTTTACGCGCGACTGCTTTTTGATTCAGTGCATGAAAAATACTTTTGCGCTCCATACCAGCAATCCCGCTAATGCGAGCAATCGGGTTCATTTCATCAACAACTACCGGATCGACAATAAATGCTGGAATGTTTAATCCAGAAGCAATTTCATACGCTAAAATGCCCCCAAGGTTTGAAGCATGATGCCCACTATACCCATTCTTTAAATCTTCTAACATCGCTGTATTTACAGTATACGTACCGCCTTCGATCGGACGAAGTAATCCTCCGCGACCACAAACAGCATTCAATTTCGAAATATTAATGCCATGAGAATGCAGAACTTCTAAAATTGTTTCTTTTCGAAATTCATATTGATCAATAATACGTTTATATTTTCCAATTTTCTCTACATCATGACGAATTGTTTCTTCTAAAACGGGTCTCTCATTATCAAAAACACCTATTTTTGTGGATGTACTACCCGGATTAATAACAAGGATTCGATTTAAAGACAATGTTAATACCTCCACCTTTAAATTCAAAAGACAGTGGAAACCTCACGAGAGGTAACCACAGCTTTTGTATAAGTTGTACAGATAAGATTAGCGACGGCTAATAATATCATGACCGTTGCGTAAGTATGTGCTACGTGTATTTTTTAAGCTTGCAATACGTTCTTCAGCTAGACGATCTGCTGCCACATAAGTTGGCACACCGTCACGTTTAGAAATTTCAATTACTTTTGCAATTGTATCGTAAATAGATTCAACGCGTTTAAGTGCACGCTCTCTATTGTATCCATATAATTCATCCGCTACGTTAATTACACCACCTGCATTAATTACGTAGTCTGGTGCGTATACGATTCCCATTTCATGAATTGTATTGCCGTGACGATCTTCTTTTAATTGGTTATTTGCAGAACCTGCAATTACTTTTGCTTTTAATTGTGGAATTGTTTCGTCATTTACTGTTGCACCTAGTGCACATGGTGCGTAGATGTCACATTCTACACCGTAAATTTCATTTGGTTCAACAGAAGTCGCACCGAACTCTTCTACTGCACGTTGTACCGCTTCTTTATTAATATCTGTAACAACTAATTGCGCACCTTCAGCATGTAAATGTTTGCATAGGTGGTACGCTACGTTACCTACACCTTGAACAGCAATTACTTTACCTTCTAGGCTATCTGTACCAAATGCTTCTTTTGCAGCTGCTTTCATACCACGATAAACACCGTAAGCAGTTACTGGAGATGGGTTACCAGAAGAACCGAATGAAGGTGAAATACCTGTTACAAAATCAGTTTCTTCATGAATAATATCCATATCATCAACTGTTGTACCAACATCTTCTGCAGTAATGTAACGTCCGTTTAAACCTTGAATGTAACGTCCTAATGCACGGAACATTGCTTCACTTTTATCTTTACGTGGATCACCGATAATAACTGTTTTTGCACCACCTAGATTTAAACCAGCTGCTGCATTTTTATATGTCATCCCTTTTGCAAGACGCAATGCATCTTCAATCGCCGCTTCTTCAGAATCATATGTCCACATTCTTGTTCCACCAAGAGCTGGTCCAAGTGTTGTGTCATGAATTGCAATGATTGCTTTTAAGCCAGACTCTTTATCTTGACAAAATACTACTTGCTCATAATCATATTTTTCTAAGTATTCGAATATTTCTAAAGCCATTGTCATTTCCCCCTAATTGTTTTACTCTTTTTGGTTTATTTAGAAGCAGTCGCAACTGCCAATGCTAATGAGTATACTTTTGTTTCCGCTGAATCAGCACGAGATGTTAAAACAATCGGTGCCTTTGCGCCTGCAATCATCGCGCCTACATTTGCATTTGCAAAATAGACGAGTGATTTATATAGCACGTTTCCAGCTTCAATCGTTGGGACGAGTAAAATGTCTGCCTTACCTGCTACATCACTTACTATGCCTTTATGCTCTGCTGCAATTTGTGACACAGCATTATCTAAAGCAAGTGGTCCATCAACAACACAATCTTTAATTTGGCCACGGCGATTCATTTGTGTTAACATCGCTGCATCAATTGTTGCCTGCATTGCTGGATTAATAACTTCTACCGCTGCAATCGGAGCCACTTTCGGCAATTCAATTCCGATTGCCCGAGCAACTTCTACAGTATTTTGTATAATAGCAGCTTTTTGTTGTACATCAGGTGCAATGTTCATGGCTGCATCTGTAACAAAAATAAAGCGATCGTAATTCGGAACTTCAAACGCTGCAACATGTGAAAGCACACTGCCCTTACGAAGTCCCCACTCTTTATTTAATACTGCCTTCAAAATACTTGCTGTCGGGATGTTTCCCTTCATAAGTACATCTGCTTCGCCATTTCTTACAGCTTTTACAGAGAGTTCCGCAGCTTCAGCATTTGATGAAGCTGAAATCACTTCAATATGTTCTGAAGGCTGTAATCCATGGTCTTGTAACATACTTATAATTGTTTCTTGATTCCCATATAGACGAAATTGAGCTAACTGTAATTGTATTGCCTTAGCTACTGCTTCAATCACTTCATGATCTTCAGCTACTGCTACAGCAACCGTTTTTTTTGGCTGCTCAGCTGTTTGATCGATTAGGTTTTGTAACTTCATATTTTGTAATCAACCCTTTCCATCGTCCCTCGTCTATTTAATAAGCAAATACCGTGCCAACTTTTTATATTGGTCATACCAATTATGAAAACGCATACAAAACACAGTGAAATCAATACTTTGAAAATTTATACAATATTCTGTCTTTAATTGTCGTTTTATTTTAACCATGCAATAAATTGCACGGTACGCAATTTATTGCATGCTATTTTTTGCACGGTCATATTTTTCTAGCTTATAATATAAGTTTCGAACGGAAATTCCTAAAGCTTGTGCTGTTTTCGTTTTATTTCCGTCGAACCTCTCTAAATATTCACAAATTATATTCCCCTCAAATTCAGCCACTAAATCATCCAGAGGTTTTTCCTCTAGCATCGGAAGGAGGTTACTTCCTTTCGATTCTGCTTGATCTTCTTTGTGCAATGACGGCAAATGATGTACATCAATATACATTTCGTTATAATTCATAAAAATAATAGCTCGCCCTAAAATATTCTCCAGTTCACGTACATTTCCCGGCCAATCATACGATTGTAAATATTGAATTGCTGATTCTGTTAACCCTTCTACATTACGGCCGTAGTCTTGGTTAATTTTTTGAATCAACCTTTCCGAGATAATAGGAATATCTTCTTTCCGCTGCCGAAGAGACGGGATTTGAATTGGAATTTTATTCAAACGATAATATAAATCTTCTCGAAACCCACCTTCTATGATCGCTTTTTCCAAATTCACATGCGTTGCGGCAATGATCCGAACATTAATGGGAATTGCCTTCGTTCCTCCAACTTTTACAATTTCCTTTTCTTGCAAAACACGCAGTAGCTTCGCCTGTGTACTTGCAGACAATTCACCAATTTCATCTAAAAATATACTACCGTTATTTGCTTCTTCAAAAAAACCTCGTTTACCGCCTCGTCTCGCACCGGAAAATGCCCCTTCTTCATAACCAAATAATTCACTTTCTAATAAAGATTCCGAAATAGCCGCACAGTTCACGCGAACAAATTTATTATATTTCCGATTGCTCCCATTATGAATCGCATGTGCAAATAACTCTTTTCCAGTTCCTGACTCTCCACGCAGCAGCACAGTTGCCGGTGTATTTGCCCCGAGCTTCGCTTGTTCAATTGCAGCCATCGTCTCATCGGATGTTCCAACAATATCATCAAATGCATATTTTGCTTCTAAAGTCCGAATAATTTGTCTCGCTCGATTTAATTCGTGTGTTAACTTTTGAATTTCGGATACATCGCGAATCACACCGACGCTCCCCTTCAATATCCCATCAACAATAACTGGTGCAACATTCACAATTACATCGCGCTTTTTCTGTCCGATTTTCATATGTATACCTCGCACCGCTCTTCGCGTCCGAAGCACTTTCATATGCATACTTTCGCCCTCTACAATATCAGTAGTTGCTGGTTCCCCGATAATATCTTCCTCAGAAAGACCTGTTAACTTCGTATAAGCAGGGTTTATGACGAGCCCTCTTCCTTGTTCATCCACAACTGAAATTGCTTCCTCAGACGAATGAATAATCGCTTCTAACAATGTTTGAATTTCTTTTAAATCAGTGACTTCTTCTGCTAAATCAACAATTTCTGTAATATCTTTAAAAATAGCAAATGCCCCTTGTACTTCTCCATCTTCTTTTAAAATTGGGATGCGCGTTGAAATGATTTTCTTTCCATTATCTAGTGTTAACTCGTGATTCACTTCTGTTTGTTTCGTTCGCATAATACGAAGTAATTTACTTGTTGGAATCACTTCTAAAATATATTTCCCTATCACTTCTTCATTTTTATAACCTGTCATTCGTTCTGCACTTTTATTAAATAATCGCACATGCCCTCCTTGATCAATGACAATCATCCCGTCATGTGTAGAATTTAAAATCAAATTTTCTTGCTGCGTTTGTTCTTTCAGCTTTTCAATTAACTTTTCTTTCTCATGGGCCAACTTCGTAACAATTTTTGCGACATTTCCTGGTATAAGAAGCATATGCTCTTGTTTCTTTGCTAACAGAACCTTATATAAATGATAATCTCCACTCATATCAAAAATCACATCAATATCTTCTGTAAGAAACGCTCCCCAGTCGCTCCCAATTGCAATATTCTGCTGTTTAGCAAGCTGCAGTCCTCTCGCATCTGGATTTATATCAACAATTCCAACAACCTCAAATATATTTGAATTTTGCAGCAGGCCAAGAATCAAGCTGCCCCCTTCACCCGCTCCAATAATTAATACTTTTTGTTTCATATGATCCTTCCCCTCGAAGCATCTCTGCAAAATTTTTCACACCTTTATCTTACTCGTTCAGCAATCACTTGACAAATGCCCTTTACATATAACATCATTTGATATATACGAAATTATCTGAAAAGGAGAGTTTTCTATGCAGCGTTACCTCGCTCTTCTATTAGCACTCATTCCAATTTCACTAGCAGTGCTAGGTATTAAATTAATGCGGGATACTTTATTTGGCATTCTATTATCTCCAATCCCTGTATTATGGTTACAATTTTTAATTGGTGTTTTCTCTTTCTCAATTGGTTTCTTCTTCTTTGGAGGTTTTATTTTACATCGCGATCGGAAACGGAATAAAGTACAAGCGCGTTTTCGGAGGTAATGTAGAGCGTCAATTTAAAGAAAATAAAAAAATAAAACCCAAAATTTATCAAGACTTAAATTTTAAAAATCCTAATAAATAAAGATATTTACATTTTAGATATGATTAATATGTAAATACCTTTATTGTTTTTCTTTTTTCAATTAAAGCACCCGTTAGTTGAAGATCACGAGTTGCCACAGAATAAGCGTGGAATCAATAAGAACAGCAAAAGGGTGAACACAACCATTAGATGCTCACCCTTTTTAAAATTATTTTTTGGACTTTTGCAATTATTCAACTCCATTTTCTTTTTGTTCTTCAAATGTGATTATCATTCCGTTAATATCTTGAATGGTGTATAAACGAGTTCCCCAATCACTTGTAATTGGTTCATGAATAATTTTCTTACCATATCCAGCAGTCGCTTGTTCTTGAACAGTAGCCCAAGCTTGGTCGAAATTCTTTGGCCATACCCAGAACACAACCCCTTGCACGTTACCTTCAGATGCAGAAGGATACATTTTGTTGAATACATTTTCTTCTAAAACCATAAATTCATTTCCTTTTCCATTTGTAAGCCATGCCCAAATAGGATCTTGTTCAGGCATTGAACCTTTCACTTCAAATTTTGCAGTTTTTGCCCAATGCTCTATTAAATCTTTAATTGATTTTGTTCTAATTAGTGCAATCATCTTATTTTCACCTTTAACAAAGTATAGTATTTTCAATAGTTTATTAAATAGAAGGCAATTATTTAGTAGTAACAACTCGTGTTAGCCCATTAATTACACCTTGATGTAACCCTTCATGCCATATACAGAATACTAATGCTTCTCGTACTGTTTCGAGTTTATGCGCTCCAGAAACCTCAAATGGTTGCACCAACTTTTCATCAAGTGAATTTTGGAAAGTCTCAACAATTAATTTCCCTTGTTTTTCAAGCTCCGTAGCAATTTCCTCTAGCGAGGGAGCTTCAATCGTCCACTCACTTGGTCTGGTACCTTGACTAAACAATTCCATGAACTTCGGGTCGAGCTTACTTCCTTTTCCAGTAAGCTGAAATACTAATCCTTCATATGCAGTTAAAATATGGCCATAGTTCCAACGAAGCGTGTTGCTAAAACCTGTTGGTTGTACGTCAGCATGATTTTTTTCTAGCTTTTGTAAATTATTTAAAGTAAACCCACAAAAAAATTGAAGTTGTTCAAAGATTTTTTCCATTTTTATTCCTCCATTTATATATTGACTACTTTGATATATGCTGGACAGTCTATGCTACCAGGTTAAATGGTTTGAGCAGATTGATGTGCATTTGAAAGATTGATCCATTATTTGATGTTAAATGTTAATCATTATTAATTCTCCTTTCTTCATTAGCCCATTCTATTGTTAGTATTTCGGTTGTTCAATATTCAAGTATACAAACGCTTCAATAACATTTTCTTATTGTACTAACCTATCCCTTTAGCTGAATAAGAAAATGCGATCCTTATTACTAAAGAATCGCACCCGTTAGTTGAACAGACAGTATAAATGGAGATAAAACGAATTGAACTGAAAATTTAAGGAAAATAAAAAAACGTTAATGTGAATAAATCACTTTACTATTTAAAATTAGATTTAATTAACATTTTGAAGGATTTCTTAAGACTTACATTTCTCATTAATTTTTTATCCCGCATTAATGAGCAGTAATCCCCCACTGATTAAAGTTTCACTTTATATGTTAAAATTCATTTCATTCATCGTAATAAGAGTAACTTGTATCGGACCAAGTACATTACACTTTCATTTTATGTTATTTTCTGAATCATCCGCATATGGGTTTCCTTTCCCACTTACAAGTAGTTGTCTCAAACTTGATAGATATGAGGTCCAACCTCTTTCACAAACATGATAACATTCTAGTTCTTCTGACAACCCTATATGAGTAAAGTTTAATACAGAATCTTCTACTGAAACTTTTTCCATTTCAAATCGAATGATTGTCCCTTCCCAGTCTCTTAAATTGCTAAATCCACTTGCCTCTGGATGCATTGAATCAATCACATTCCATTCAACCACTTGATTAGATTGTAGAGTTTGAATCTCCGCCCTAACATAAAAGCCTGCCTTTGGAAAACCAAATTCGGCAATACTTCCGATTTTATTACCTACAGTAGCAAATTGTGTCCACCATTTGCGGACACCTTCCTGTGTTGAAACGGCTTCATAAATTTTTTCAACTGGCACAGGAAGGGATAACTTCATTTGAAAATCTTTTGTCACAAAACTCATCCTTTCATATTCATTAAGAGAAGCAGGAAACCGAAAGTTAATTCCTGCTTTTTAAATTTTTCACAAAAATCTACTATTAACATTATAGACTGTTTTTTCAATGTCTAATTATGTAGCCTAAAATATAAAGAAAAAGAGGACCTATACCCTCATATTGGACATAATATCCCCTTCTAATTATAGTATGTTTACTATTAGCGTCTCATTTTTTTGTCTGCAATAACGTTCTCGCTGTTTCTGGATAATCCGTAATAATCGCTGAAATATTCATATCAAAATATTTACGCATAACTGTTTCATCATTAATTGTATACGGCCTAACATCCACACCACTATCCATTGTCAGTTCCGCAATTCCATCAGGAAGATAACGATAATTAGGATGAATACCACTAGCCCCCATTTTTTGTGCATATGCCCATGGGCTATGTAAACCTTCTCGATATAAAATCGCTGTTTGGATATCTGGAGCCATCATATGACATTTTTTCATACTGTAATGATTAAAAGAAGAGAAAATCGTCCTCTCTTCTAACCCATGCTTTCGTACAAGTGTAATGACTTCTTCTTCTAAACCACGATATGGTATTTTATTATTTTTCAATTCAATATTCAGGCACAATTGATTTGATCCGAGCCACTCTAGCACTTCCTCTAATAAAGGAATGTGGCAAAAACCTACCTTCTCAAAAAACGTGTGACTTGCATCTAACTTCCGTAAATCTTCATATAAATAATTTCGAACAGCACCTTTTCCATTCGTTGTACGATTGACCGTTTCATCATGGATAACAACAACTTTCCCATCTTTCGTAAATTGTACGTCTAATTCAATACCATCTGCTCGAAACGATTCCGCTGCTTCAAATGAAATCATCGTATTCTCTGGATACGTTCCCGCAGCCCCGCGGTGTGCAAATATAAGAGTCATCCTCTCTCCCCCAATCTTATGCTATACTATACGAAAAAGGAGGTACTTCTATGAAACCATTACAAATTTCTCCAGATACGGCAGTTCGATTATCAAAAGCTCTTGGTGTTCCTCTTGAACAACTTATGCATATGCCTCAACATATTTTAATTCAAAAATTAGTTGAGTTAGAAAAACAATCGAAAGACGAAGAATAATATAGTCCTGTTTTACAGGGCTTTTTATTATGACACACTGTATTTTTCCTCATTTTATTATATCACGCGAGAATTCTTCAACAAAATATGAAAAATCACTCAAATACAAAAACTCCTTTACTCATCACGTACATTTTATATCGGGATAAAGCCCATTTAATAAAGTTTCACCAATCGGGCTTTTACGGGCAGTTTATCCCTTCTTTGCTCCCTATCGAACTTTGAGGTGGGGGTATTACTGCCCGTTAATGCAAGATAAACATAGTACATAAAAAAATCAAAAAAATAAGCCGCGAAAGGCTCATAGCTTACTACTATGACTCAACTCTAGTTAATCTTTTGTATTCCATTGCGTATCTTGAAGTTTTAAACCCTCATCACCGAAGAAATGTAAGATATATTCTTGTTCCTCGGTTTTATTTTTCTTAGTTATCTCATCACCAGTATACTTGCCATTAGAAAGAAAACTTAGAAGGACCTCAGCTTCTTTTGTTATATCTTTAAAGTTTCCTTCCATCCACCTGTTTAAAATGCTTTCATAGTCATAGCCATCAGTGTTATTATTAGAAATTCGAATGGAATCAAGGTTTTGCTTTAAATAATCTATATTCCCTTTAGTCATTTGAATACGATGCATGCTGCTAGATTGGATTCCTCTCGGAGTGAATTTTTCGTCCCCAAATTTAACTTTTTGAAGGGATATCTCTACCATTCTACTAATTAGAATCACTTCATCATTTACTACTCCAATTTCTTTGACAGCTTTGGCATGCTCTTCATTGCTAGCTACATATTTAGTTTGAGCATCTGATATTTTTGGACTTGCTACTTTTTCTGCTTTTGTTTCTGTTTTTGCTTTTGTTTCTGTTTTTGCTTTTGCCTCTGTTTTATCGCCGTTGTATGATAGAGTAGTGTAAATTCCTAATGCTACCATTGTTAATATAAGTACACCGTAAGTAATTTTCTTTTTCATAATAAATCCCCCTAGTTGAAGCTGAATAATTCATGCTGCACCTTAGTTGCTTTTTTTATGGATATATATAAATCCATTTTGATTTTTCGACATATAAGCCGCGGCTATAGATAACAAAAGGTGACCTGCACTCGTTTTCTCTCTTTGCTTATCTTTGTAATTAAATTACGCTCTGATTTTAATTTACTCTCAACTAAGACTTGCTTTTAATGCTTCTTTAAGCATTGTATTGAAGCCTCTTATACGTCCTCTACATCTTTCACAATTAACTCTATCCTAGTTTTAATCATATGGATTAAAATACGAGAACTCACTGTTTATATCGTTTTTTAACCCCTCAATCACAAAAAATATAAACTCCTCATCCCTTGTATAAATCCTTATTTCATCTCCATCGTAAGTTGATATGAATGCTGGAACAATATCTAATACTTGATTAATAAATTCTTCAAAAAAGACAAATTCCGTTTTTAATTTAGGTTGTAAATTTTTTTGCTGCATAGCTTTTAGTTCTTTCTGTATTTCCTGCGAAACAAGAAAAAAACCATCATAAAACTCTGCATATACATCAGTTAATTCATCAAAATATATTCTTACCTTCGCAGGAAGAAACCACTTACGAGTATGAAACACTACCTTATCCTCAACTGTACTCCAAAACCTTTTAAGTACAGAGGCTTCTTTACTCATCTTGTACATTTTATATCGAGATAAAATCCGTTCAGTAAACACTTCTTCTACGATGACAGGAATACCATTTACTTCATATTCTTTTGCTAAATTATTTTCAACGATAATTCTTATATACTCCCCTTTTCTTTGGACAATCACTTTAGGCATTGCATTCCCTCTACCTTTCCATTATTATCCTAACAACATTCACATATATTTTACTTTATCTACGACATTTTTTCTGAATATCCTTTTTCTTCAATTTTAAAAATTTTAGTATAAACAAAAACGATCGAAAGTATAGTGGTCATCCTAAATTGCACAGAAACAGATGAATATTCTGTCAATTGTAGAGAAAGTTCATTGATGGATTAGGCGAAGTGTTTAATATTGTAATTTTCTGTTATTATTAAAATAATATATAAAGGATGATGAGGAGGGGTTTCATGTTTACATCCACTAAAAGCGAGAAGATCACACAACTATTGAATGAGTGGTACATAGAAATCAGATCAAGGCGTATAGGTAATGCAAATCGTTTAAAAGAACAAATAGATGTTAAAATTAATAAATTGAGAGACGAAAGCGGAGAAACAGTACAGGATCAAAACCTGCTACTCTATTATTCTTTACTAAATTTCCGATATAACTATTTAATTGATAATCTAGGTGTATCTAAAGAGAGTTTTGATAAAATTGAATCATTCGAGATACCGACAGATAATTTTTTATCATACTATTATCATTTCTTTAAAGCGATCCATTCTGATACAATCGGAAACTACATTCTAGCAAAAGACCATTATTATAAAGCTGAATCTTTACTTCAATATATTCCTGATGAACTTGAAAAGGCTGAATTTCATTATAAGTTAGGGTATTCTTATTATGATAATCAGCAAGCACTTCAAGCTATCAAAGAAGTAACTAAAGCCAAAGATATGTTTTCTAAGCACTCAGGATATGAAGTGAATGTGGCTTTTTGTAATAATATTTTAGGATTAGCCTGTATAAACTTAAAAGAATGGGAACTAGCTGAAGAACATTTCACAGCTGCAATGGATCAGTTCCAGAAAATCAGGGAAGAGAAATTCATTTTAATGGTTCGACATAACTTAGGATGGATGTATTCCAATCAAAACCTTTCTCCATTGGCAATTCGTTATCTTTCTGAAGTTGTTGAGAAGTCCCCAAATCATTATAAAGCTATCTTTGCTAAGGCTTTAGAACACTACAAGTTAAAAGAAACTGACATTGCAGGTGAATTGATCGAAAGAGGGTTAAAGATTAGTAATGAACTAAAACAGGAAGAATTCCAACATCGCTACATGATTTTACGAGAAATGAACAACAATTCACCTGCTAAAACACTTGCAAAAGTAGTGTTAGCAGGAATTGAGTATTTTGAAAGAGAAGAACTATATGAGAATGTTCAGGAACATTATGAATCATTAGCGATTAAATTCTATGAAGAGGATCAACATTCTGAAGCAAGTAAATATTTTTATTTAGGTTTACAGGCAAAAAAGAAAGCAATTGATAAAGGGGGATTAAAATGAGAAAGGTACTTTTAAGTTTGATGGGGATCGTTACGGTTTTAGCATTAACGGTTGGTGTAACAAATTCAACAAAATCTCAGCAACCTAGCGGTATTATTCAAGGACTTTCAGTAGGTGACGGTGGAGGTTGATTTTTATACGCAAAAGCGTAAATAATGCTCTTGAATTACAAGATTAAAATGCAAAAGTCATACAATACCAATGTGTATGACTTTTTTTGTTTATTGAGGATGTAGTTCTGTTTCTTCAACCTCTGCAGATCATTTACACTTGATTTCAGCTAACTAGCGGAATAATGATAAGATACTCAAATAGCGATGGATTATGATGGTCCTAAATTCGAAGGTGATGACTTTTACGCATATTACATTGAGTTATGGTATTACTTTGGTGGGTACTTTAAAAGTGCAGGGACATTATATGATTTATCAAAAAGTAATTTAGAAACAGATATTAAGGAAGCGTTAAAAGAAAGATTACTATTCAAGAAGGAAAGACGATGAAGTACAAGAATACGCTAATACAGTAACTTCTGAATGGCTGTTACCTTCTCGTAAAGGGGATAAGCCTATTACAACGACACAAGCTTATAGACAGCTAAATAAGGCGGCTAAAATGGCTGATATTACAGAAGGTATTGGCACTCATACAATGCGTAAGACTTTCGGTTACTGGTTCTATAAACAAAGGACGTTGCAAAACTGCAAGCGATCTTAAACCATTCCCACCCCGAAATCACACTAAGATACATCGACATTACAGAAGAGGAAATTGAAGATAGTTTAAATCAATTCGTTTTATAAGGACGTAGGGCGGCGACAATGCCCCGCGTTCTTTTTTTTATACTTTCCCATCGGTCATTAATCACTATCCTTTACGATTGCTTACAAATCCAGTAAGGACACATATTCTTGCTTGTTTCCTACTCAAATATGAAAATGAAATCTGCTACACGTTTGGGCGATTCCTTTGGAATTGCACCGTCACTTTAAACGCCCATATCATCCTCATAACGACGCTAAATAATACTAATTAATGTGGAAGGTATAAGTTTACATAAAACAGAAATAATATCGGGGTGCGTAGTAATTATTTAATTAAACAGGAGAGATGTTGTATGACTACTAATAAATCCAATGATTCAGAAAAGAAATTACAGCCTCAAACAAATAACACAATTGATGAAAAAGATGTAATTGAAGGGATTAAAGTTGAAATACCTGCTTATGAAAATATGCAAGCGGGAGATACAATTGAAATTTATTGGGGCGATGAATGGAATATAGAAGAAGAAGAGAAGAAGAAAAATAAGGAATAAAATAATCTTGATTCTATAAAAAGAAAAGCAAGCACGAAGCTTGCTTTTTCTATGATTTCATTATTTTTGTTCTGCATATTGTTGAGATTCGAAATCTAATTCCCCGTAATAATCCGCACGAACATTCTCAACGGTAATGTGAAGCCCTTTATAATAGTTTTGCGCTGAGTTGTAATCCACCAAACGACGGCTACGCATATCAATTGGTTTCATGCCTAAACGCGATTCAACGTCAATGAAGTAAAAAATTTTCAACATTCATCTGAAAGTTATTCATACAACAAAAAAACCTCCTAGCTATTGGAATAAAAATTTCAATCCAATAAATAGAAGGTTTTAAAATTAACCGCCAATTACCTATGTACTTTATTGCTTACATATGTAATTTGTTGGCTATTAAATTTTGTTACGAAACACTTAAAAAACTTATGATATCAATGCTTATGAAGCCTTATGTTCCAGTCTCAACTTATCAGCAACCATCGCAATGAATTCTGAATTCGTAGGTTTCGCTTTTGACATGGATACTGTATAACCAAATAAGGACGAAATGGAGTCAATATTCCCGCGACTCCAAGCTACTTCAATTGCATGGCGGATCGCGCGTTCAACACGGCTTGCTGTTGTATTGTACTTTTTCGCGATATCTGGATATAGGACTTTCGTAATAGATCCAAGTAGTTCGATGTCGTTATATACCATAGAAATTGCCTCTCGCAGATACATGTATCCTTTAATATGAGCCGGCACACCAATTTCGTGAATAATGCTCGTAATACTTGCATCTAAGTTCTTCGGTTTTCCATCTATTGTTGTTGCAGATCGGAAAGATGGCAGTGGGCGTTTAATTGTAGTACTCGTTTTACCACTTACTTGACGAATATGACTCGTTAAATTCTCCATATCAAATGGCTTTAATATGAAATAAGAAGCACCTAAATCAACTGCTTTTTTCGTTACATCTTCTTGCCCAAACGCCGTTAGCATAATGACATTGGGTTGTTTCAGTCGTTCAATGTTTCGCATTTTTTCCAATACCGCTAGGCCATCTAAATGTGGCATAATAATATCTAAAACAAGCACATCTGGTTGTTTTTCTTTTAGTAAGTTTAAACACTCTTGACCATTATAGGCAATTCCGACTACTTCCATATCATCTTGAGCAGCAACATAACTTTCTAACATTGATACAAGTTCTTTATTATCATCCACAAGACATACTTTGATTTTTTCCACTGCTTTTCCTCCCTTACCGAATTGATTCTCCCGACATGTGTAAGCTTCTAGGCTACATGAATTGTTCGACAATTGTGTGAAAATTCCCTTTAAAGTTTCTTAACTTCCAATAAAATCACAAAAAAATATGTTTATCGCTCATTTATTTTCTTTCTTTACACATTCCTTCATAGGATTACAATAAAATGTTTATTCTTTCCTTTCATTTTACAACAAAAAACAGCTCTTGCGGAGCTTTTACAACATTTCAACGAATTTCTCAAGAAAAAAGCAAGCTGATGTTTTATCAGCTTGCTTTTTTCTCTTGTTCATAAATATTAATTCCCGCTTCATGTAACATCCATTCGATATGAACACCATACCCTGAAGTTGGGTCATTTACAAATACATGTGTTACTGCACCGATTACTTTCCCACCTTGAACAATAGGACTACCACTCATCCCTTGGACAATCCCACCTGTTTTTTCTAATAAGCGTTTATCTGTAATTTTAACAACCATTCCTTTTGTAGCCGGAAACTTTTGTGGTACAGTACTTATAATTTCAATATCAAATGCCTCTACCTTATCTTGATCAATGACTGTTAACATTTTTGCCGGCCCTTCTTTTACTTGGTTAGACAAAGCAATCGGCATCGCATTATCCATGACACCATTTCTCACTCCAGTATTTAATTTCCCAAAAATACCGAACGGGCTATTCGTTGTAATGTTACCTATTATTTCACGATCTGGTGAAAATCTTGCTAATTTTTCTCCTGGATTCCCATTGCTACCACGCTCAATAGCAGTAACTGTCGAACGAACAATTTGTCCATCTTCTACTTGAATTGGTTTCTTCGTATCATTATCAGAAATCACATGGCCAAGTGCGCCATATTTCATGGAATCCGGATGAACAAAAGTCATTGTCCCGATACCAGCTGCTGAATCACGAATATATAAACCAATTCGATAAGATGCCTCACCATTATCTTTTTCTGGCGTCAATTTCGTTCGAATATATTTACCATCCCGTAATAAGACAAGGTTAAGTGGTTCGCCTGTTTTCCCGCTATCATGAATAAAAGGTGCTACATCACTCATTCGCTCAATTGTCTTCCCATTAATTTCTGTAATCATATCCCCTACTTGTACACCTGCTAACTCTCCAGGAGATACTTTCCCTCTTTCTGTTTGAATTAAATGATGTCCAACCACAAGTACACCTTTTGTATTTAACTTTACTCCAATCGATTGTCCACCTGGAATAACTTTAAAGTCTTTTAACACTTTTACATTTACTTTTTTTACAGGAAAACCAGCAAGTTGAAAGACCATATCCGCCTCACCGTTTTGATGCGAATTTAGTGTGAGCCCTTCATGCCGTTCCGTATTAGAACTTACTGTAAAAATGCTTTGATTTGTCGATGAAGCTTGAAAGACAGGCAATGATGATACTTCCGATTGTTGTCCTTCAAAGATAACCAGTTGTTTTGGAAATGTGATAAACGTACGTAACGGTTTAAAACATCCGATAAAAATTAGCGAAACAAGGAGACAAAGACCTATTATTTTTCGGAATTGCTCTGACTTCAATCTATTCACTCTCCTCGCTCCTACCTCACATTCAGCCTAATGGCTTCATCTTTTAATTTCTCCTTGCAACGCTTTGTTTATAACCGGAAGAATTAAGAAATCATATTTTGAGCAAAAAAGCTATCCATTATTGGATAGCCTCTGCTGTCTGTTTAAAACGATGCGCTTGCGTGAGCAACTCTCTTGCATGTTCCGTCGTTAAATCCGTGATCTCTACACCGGAAATCATACGAGCAATTTCTGTTACTTTTTCATCTGTACTTAACACAGTAACTGATGTAATCGTACGATCGTTCGCAACTTGTTTGCGAATAAATAAATGTGAATCTGCCATCGACGCTACTTGAGGTAAGTGCGTAATACAAAGCACTTGTGAATTTACGGATACGCGATAAATCTTTTCAGCAATCGCTTGTGCAACTCGTCCACTCACACCTGTATCTACCTCATCAAAAATGACAGATGCAACGCCTTGGTGCTTAGAAAAAATACTTTTCAACGCCAAAATAATACGAGATAACTCACCGCCAGAAGCAACTTTTGAAAGTTGTTTTAACGGTTCACCTGGATTCGTTGAAATATAGAATTCTACATGATCATATCCAGCTGATGTAAGTTTCACTGGAATACCCTCTACAAGAGGATCCTCGACAACGCCTTCTCTTTTTGCGATTCTCACTTCAAATTTTGTTTTTTCCATATATAGTTCTTTTAATTCTTGATGAATAGCAATGGTTAGGCGCTCTGCAAGTTCATGACGCATATCACTTAATACTGTTGCTTCCTTTAAAATAACTTCTTCTAATTCTTTTAATTTCTTTTTCGTCGTTTCAATATGCACATCTTTATTTTCAATTGTAAAAATTTCTTGCTCAATTTTATCTGCATACACTAATATCTCTTCTACAGTATTTCCATACTTTCTCTTTAACATACGAATTTCGTTTAAACGTGTTTCAATTTCATCCAAACGATTCGGATCATATTCCATCATATCCAGCTTTTCTCGAAGCTGATATGCAGCTTCTTCCAATACATAATAGCTGTTTGCAATCGTATCATAATTCTCTTGATATGCCTCATCTAAATGCGTAATACTTTCCATTTGCCCCATTGCATTTCGCACATGATCAAGACCACATCCATCCTCATTTAGTGAACGGTATGCATCACCAAGTGCTTTGTAGATTCTTTCGAAGTTAGAGATTTTAAGACGTTCTTCAACCAATTCATTTTCTTCATCCACTGTCAGATTTGCGTTTCGAATTTCTTCTAATTGGAATTGAATTAAATCTAGACGATGTGCCATTTGCTGTTCATTTTCCGTCAAAGATCGCAATTGCTTCTTTAATTGCTCATATTCACCATATACATCTTGATATTTTCCTAACTGATTGACAATACGATTTCCATCGAAATGATCGAGCATAAACAAATGACGTTCCTCATTCATTAAATCCTGTGTTTCATGTTGTCCATGAATATCTACAAGCGTTTTACCAATTTCCTTTAATATACTTAATGTAACAAGCTTTCCATTTACACGGCATACACTTTTTCCGTTAACGGAAATGTCACGCTTTAAAATGATCATTCCATCTTCAATCTCAATATCCAGCTCTTCAGCTTTCTTAATACATGGATGCTTTTCATCCTCCACGTAAAATAGCCCTTCAATTTCAGCTTTATCTGTACCGTACCGTACAAATTCAGCTGAACCACGACCTCCAACAAGCAAGCTAATCGCATCGATAATAATCGACTTTCCTGCGCCTGTTTCACCACTTAAAACTGTTAAACCTTTTTGAAAAGAAATATTTAATGACTCAATAATAGCAAAGTTTCTAATCGATAATTCCGATAACAATGCTCCATTCACCTCGTTATAAACTAATCCCCTAAAAAGGGCTTTCGCTGAGCAAATATCACTCAATGTTTATCTTATATATGTTGTATATAAAACCGGCTCTTCTAGCCCGCTCCATTGTACCAAACATTCGTTTTACCGGTCAATGTACTCATTTCCGTAAAGCAGCCTGGAAAAACCATACATCCTACTTAGATTTCATCCATTTTTTCCATAACAAAAATATCTTGCCTACTTTCCGCTGTCTTTAGCAAAAAAGTAGACAAGATTCTTTTTGTTACAGCATATTTAAGAAGCGATCAGATACAACACCTGTGTCTCCAGGCGTACGGCAAATAATCAGGCAAGTATCATCACCACAAATAGTTCCAACAATCTCATCCCATTCTAGATGATCAATAAGTGCCCCGAGCGCGTGCGCATTACCAGGTAATGTTTTTAGCACAAGCATATGTCCTGCCGTGTCTAATTTCACAAACGAATCAACAAGATTGCGTTTTAATTTTTGTAACGGATTAAACCGTTGATCTGCTGGTAAACTATACTTATAGCGACCATCGTGTAATGGCACCTTTACTAAGTGCAATTCTTTAATATCGCGTGATACTGTTGCTTGCGTTACGTTAAAGCCTTCATTACGTAAAATATCAACTAATTCATCTTGTGTTTCAATTTCTTTATTCGCAATAATTTCTCTGATTTTAATATGGCGCTGACCTTTATTCATACATTTGCACCTCACACTATCTCTTACCTTAGTTTAAGTATTCGTATACTTCACTTATTTATGTTAACGTATAATCGTTTACTTGTACATAATTGTTTTTACAATCATTATACAATTCCAACAAAAAGAGGAATAACAACTGTTATTCCTCTTTTCCTTTTTGTTTTAAGGCCGTATGAGCTTCTGTTACAATTTGCTCTACAGACATCGGAGAGTGATTCTCACCGTTCTCGCGTTCTCCGTGCCATTTTAAATGAATTAAAAACTCAATATTGCCATCTCCACCTGTAATCGGAGAGAATGTTAAGTTTTCAACATCATATCCTTCTTGCACTGCAAATCGGGCAATCATCTCTACGACCGCTTCGTGTACTTTACGATCGCGGACAATTCCCTTCTTCCCAACCTGTTCTCGTCCTGCTTCAAACTGCGGCTTAATTAATGCTGCAACATCACCATTTGGAGTAAGGATTGTTTTTAAAACAGGAAGAATTAATTTTAATGATATGAATGAAACATCAATGCTAGCAAACTGCGGCAATCCTCGCTCTAAATCAGCCGGTGTTACATAGCGGAAATTCGTTCGTTCCATAACAACGACACGCTCATCTTGCCGAAGCTTCCATGCAAGTTGATTGTATCCTACATCTAAAGCATAGGACAGCTTTGCTCCATTTTGCAAAGCACAATCGGTAAAGCCACCAGTTGATGAACCAATATCTAACATGATTTTATCTTGGAGATCAAGATGGAATGTCTCTAATGCCTTTTCTAGTTTATAACCGCCTCTGCTCACATACGGCATCACTTGTCCTTTTACCGTAATTGGCGTATCTTGCGGAATTTTTTCCCCTGGCTTATCGAGTCTCATTTCATTTGCATATACAAGCCCTGCCATAACAGCACGCTTTGCCTTTTCACGCGTTTCTATAAGCCCTCGTTCTACTAATAGTACGTCTACTCTTTCTTTTTTTACACTCATTTGTTACGCCCTTTTTTGTTTTGATGGAATCATTGTATGAATACGGTCCACAACAGCCTCTGTCGTTAAACCAATTTCTTCTAATAGTTTGGAAACACTACCATGTTCAATAAAATGATCTGGAATACCCATTCGTTCAATTAAAGCTTGATGATAACCATGCTCTGAAGCAAATTCTACTACACCTGTTCCAAATCCACCGATTAAGCAGGCTTCTTCAATTGTTAAAATTGGCATATTTTTGCCAAGTAGCTCATGTAAATACGTTTCATCCATCGGTTTAATAAAACGTGCATTCACTACTTTCACAGAAACTCCAGCTTTTTCAAGACGCTCTGCCGCTTCCATTGCCATCGGAATTGTTGTACCAAATGTTAAAATTGCCGCTTGTGTACCTTCTTTGAGCGTCTCCCATGTCCCAATTGGAATAGCCTTTAGCTCTTCATCCATCGGGACTCCAAGACCATTCCCACGCGGATAGCGTAGTGCAATTGGACCATCCTCATATTGCAACGCTGTATACACTAGGTGTTGACCTTCATTTTCGTCTTTCGGCATCATGAGTACCATATTCGGCAAATGACGTAAAAACGCAATATCAAATACGCCTTGATGCGTTTCACCATCCGCTCCAACTAATCCAGCACGATCAATTCCAATAAAGACATTTAAATTTTGTCGACATATATCATGTACAACTTGATCGTATGCTCTTTGTAAAAACGTTGAATAAATTGCTAAGAAAGGCTTCATTCCTTGTGTTGCCATTCCAGCAGCCATTGTTGTTGCATGCTGCTCAGCAATTCCTACATCAATCATACGATTTGGAAATTCTTGATGAAATTTTTCAAGCTTAGAGCCTACTGGCATTGCCGGTGTAATCGCAACAATACGCTCATCAGTTCTTGCAAGCTTACGGACAGTTTCACTTACAACAGAACTCCAAGCTGGTGCAACTTCTTTCGGTTTTACAAAATCACCAGATTCTATTTTGTATGCTCCTGTTCCATGCCAAGTTCCGATAACATCACTTTCGGCCGGTTTATACCCTTTTCCTTTTTTCGTAATAACATGGACAAGTACTGGACCTTTTGTTTTCTTTGCATATTGAAGTGTTTCAAATAAATTTTCGTAATTATGACCATCAACAGGACCTAAATACGTAAATCCTAACTCTTCAAAAAAGACGCCTGATACAAGTAAATATTTCAAACTATCTTTTACTCTCTCAGCAGTTGCTGCAACTTTTCCACCCACTGCTGGGATTTTCTTCAGTAAATACTCAAGTTCATCTTTTACCCACTGGTATTTGCCAGCAGTACGTAAGCGTCCAAGAACATTATGAAGGGCACCAACATTCGGAGCAATCGACATTTCATTGTCATTTAAGATAACCGTCATATCTGTTTTTTCGTGTCCAATATGGTTGAGTGCTTCTAAGGCCATTCCACCTGTTAATGCACCATCTCCAATAACTGGTACAACATACTCTTTCGATTTCTTCAAATCACGTGCTAGTGCCATTCCCATTGCAGCAGATAATGAAGTCGAACTATGACCGGTTTCCCATACGTCATGTTCACTCTCGCAACGTTTTGGAAAACCACACAGACCTTTATATTGTCTTAATGTGCCAAACTCCTTTGCACGCCCTGTTAAAATTTTATGCACATAGGATTGATGTCCTACATCCCATAAAAATTTGTCTTTCGGACTATCAAATACTTTATGCAAAGCAATTGTGAGTTCTACTACACCTAAGTTAGGAGCAATATGTCCACCTGTTTGAGAGAGCTCTTCAATTAAAAACTTACGAATATCCTCACTCAATGCCTCTAGTTCACTGATAGACATATCTTTCAAAAAACTAGGGTCTTGAATTTGCGTTAGATCCACATGGATCACTCACTTTCGTTTCATAATCTGTCAACATGTCAAATATTATAAAAAATATTTACACAACACAAGAAATACTTCGCTATCTTTCAAATTCTACTTTATTTTATCCTGCTCTAGCAGACAGTAAGCAATTCTTCTCCATGTTCAGAGAAAGTGAAAAATCACTTTCCATAAGAAGCTGATTAGTTCAACTTATCATCGATAGAAATGGAAGGTTCTATTGATAGTAATTCCTCTATACGATGAAAAAAGAGCCGCTAACACAAAGTGATAACGGCAACGTGATCTAGGTTTATTTTTGCCAATAACAAGAAAAGAAAAACCTTTTCCTACATTTATACCATAAAATGATGAATGACTCAACAAATGAAAACGTTCTTATACTAGTTATTGCGCTTTGCAATTAAATCACAAATAGATAGTAAATATTCGTCTTGTAATTGTAAAGATGCAATTGCATCTTTTGCTTTGGCAATCGTTTCTTCTAAAATGCGTTTTGCCTCATCTACAGTAAATAACGTTGTATATGTACTTTTTTCATTTGAGACATCACTACCAATTGGCTTTCCAATCTCTTCTTCTGTTCCTTCTACATCTAAAATATCATCTCGAATTTGAAAGGCAAGTCCAATGTATTTTGCAAATGTAAGCAAATTTTTTTCTTGTTCTACTGTAGCTCCTGCAAGCAACGCTCCTGCCAATACAGCAAATTCTAATAACCGCCCCGTTTTATGCTTATGAACATATTCTAATTCTTCAAGCGTAAGCTGTTTTCTTTCCGCTTCCATATCTGCCACTTGCCCTGCAACCATCCCTTCCGGTCCTGCTGCTTTTGCAAGCTCCAGTGCAAGCCTTAGCTTTGTTTGGGCAGAGATTTCTGGGTGGTCATACTCTGTCACAATTTGAAAGGCATATGTTAGTAATCCATCACCAGCTAAAACAGCCATCGCTTCACCAAATATTTTATGGTTTGTCGGCTTTCCTCGTCTTAAATCATCATCATCCATGCATGGCAAATCGTCATGAATTAATGAATACGTATGAATCATTTCAAGAGCACAAGCCGCTCCAATTCCAAGTTCTCTTTCTTTCCCAAACGCTTGCAACGTTGCAAATAAAAGTAACGGACGGAGACGCTTCCCGCCCGCTTCCAATGAATATGCCATCGCTTCGCGAAGCACATTTGGACATTGTAATTGATTTGCATAGCGTACAAGCTGTTCTTCTACGAAAGTCTTACTCTCTTTCACAAAAGCATCAAAAGCTACATATGCCACTATGCTTCATCTCCTAAAGCAGTAAATGGTCGGAGTTCTCCATCCTCTCCAAGTATAACTGCCATTTGTTCTTGTACATCTTTCAACTTCTCATCACATAGCTTAGACAATTCCATACCTTCTTTAAAGTAGGAAATCGCTTCTTCTAAAGGAACATCGCCTTGTTCAAGCTTAGAAACGAGATGTTCAAGCTGCGAGATCGCTTCTTCAAAGCTTAATTTATTTTCCATTGTTCAAATCACGCTCCTCTATACTCCGTACGTTACAATCTAGTACCCCATCTTGTAATTGTACTGAAATAGCATCACCAACACCGACATCGTTCACACTTTTTAAAACTTGCTTTTTCTCACTATATACAAGCCCATACCCTCTCATCATCACTTTAAGTGGACTTAACGCTTCTAGTTTTTGCGCTGCTCTCACAAACGTAAACTCTTTCGTTTGCAGCACTGTTTGCATTTCACGTTGCAATTGCTTTTGCAGTGCTTCAATCGCCGTCTTTGTTTGCGCAATCTTTTGAGAAGGATGATGTTTTTCTAAATAAAATGAGAATTGCTGCAATTGATTTACCTTTTTCTCTACATAACGTTCTTTTGCTAATATAAGCTGCTCAAGCGTTCGATCTAGCTGCTGTTCCTTTTGCTCATACAGCTGCCTTGGATAGCGAAACGCATACGATTTTTGCAGTACTTGTAGTCGTTCTTGTTTTTTATGTAACGTCTCTCTTGTTGCTCTTTGTAAACGAAGTGTACGTTGCAGCACTTTCTCCTCTAATTCAAGTACATTCGGGACTGCAAGTTCTGCTGCTGCTGTTGGGGTTGGTGCACGTAAATCCGCAACAAAATCAGCAATTGTAAAATCAGTTTCATGTCCAACCGCTGAAATAATTGGGATTTTGCTTGCAAAAATCGCTCGTGCAACCATTTCTTCATTAAAAGCCCACAGCTCTTCAATAGAACCACCGCCACGTCCAACAATGAGTACATCTATATCATTCATCACATTTGCTTTTCGAATCGCTTGTACAATCGAGGGAGCCGCAGACTCCCCTTGTACAAGTACCGGAAATACAATGACATTTCCAATCGGATAACGGCGTGTAATCGTCGTTATAATATCTCGAATTGCTGCTCCTGTTGGTGATGTAATGACACCAATTGTTTTTGCATACGCTGGCATCGGCTGTTTATAAACGCGGGAAAACAAACCTTCTTCCTCCAGGCGAACCTTTAATTGCTCATAAGCTAGGTGAAGATTACCAACACCATCAGGCTGCATGTCCTGAACATAAATTTGGTATGAACCACTTGCTTCATAGACAGAAATTTTCCCTTTTACAAGTACCTTCATTCCATCTTCTGGTCTAAACTTGATATTGCGATTATGACCCGCAAACATAACCACCGCAATTCTTGCATTTTCATCCTTTAATGTGAAATACATATGACCACGGCTATGAAATTTAAAATTTGAAATTTCTCCTTTTAACCAAACAGACTGCAGATGCGGGTCGTACTCTATTTTTGTTTTCATATAGCGTGTTAATGCTGTAACGGTTAAATATTGCTTTTCCATCTTTCTCTCCTCATAGCCGATTCAAATTATTTACAAACAACACCTGCGCGTTTTGCAGATTCTACTGTATTATGAAGCAACATTGTAATCGTCATTGGACCGACTCCTTTTGGAACAGGTGTAATATAACCTGCTACATCCAGGACATTCTCAAAGTCAACATCGCCACATAATTTCCCTGTATCCAAACGGTTGACACCAACGTCAATTACGACTGCGCCTTCTTTTATATAATCAGCCGTTACCATCTTCGCTCTTCCAACTGCCACAATTAAAATGTCAGCTAGCTTTGATAATTCTTTTATATTTTTTGTTTTAGAATGGCAATATGTTACAGTCGCATTTTCATTTAAAAATAGCTGACCAACTGGTTTCCCTACAATATTACTTCTTCCAATTACAACAACGTGTTTTCCTGAAATATCAAGATTTGTCTCTTTTACTAACTCCACAATACCATGTGGTGTACATGGTAGAAACGTATCTTGCCCTGTCATCATACGACCAACGCTAATTGGATGGAAACCATCTACATCCTTCTCAGGCGAAATTCTTTCAATGATAGCTTTCTCTTCAATATGTTTCGGTAAAGGTAATTGCACTAATATACCATTAATACGGTCATCTTCATTTAAGCGATCAATCTCAGCTAGCAAACGCTCCTCTGTAATTGTATCTGGAAACTCAATTAGCTCTGAATAAATTCCAACTTGTTCACAACCCTTTTCTTTCCCTTTTACATAGGAATGAGAAGCTGGATCTTCTCCAACTAAAATAACTGCTAGTCCTGGTACAATTCCTTGTTCTTTCAACTTCACAACTTCTTCTTTTAGTTGTACTCGCTTTTTCTCCGCAACTTCATTTCCTTTGATGATTACTGCTACCATTTTAAGATTCCCCCTTAAAGAAATTACAGTGTATCTTTTATATTAGATAAAACGCCGTTAATAAAACGACGAGATTCCTCATCCCCATATGTTTTTGCCACTTCAATCGCTTCGTTAATTGTTACATTGTGTGGAATCTCTTCCATGTACTTCATTTCATACACAGCTAGACGTAAAATACTGCGATCCACAATACTAATACGTTCTAATTTCCACTTTTTTAAATTTTGACGAATAGATTCATCAATTGTCTCTTTTTGTTCTACGCAACCAAAGACAAGTGATTCTAAAAACTCATTTGTTTCTTCGCCTTCTTCTAGCGTGTTTTCCACCGCTACTTTCGGATCTAATTCTCCGGTAATATCCATTTGATATAATGCTTGCATGGCTCTTTCTCTAGCCGTCCTACGTTTCATTGTAACTCTCCTTTATACTTCAAGTCTTTCATTATGTTTTGTTATATTGTTATAATTTATAAGCCGTCAATTTACTTACTCTTACAGTTTTCATTGATTTTTCAACCTTATAATACAATGATAATACCACAATTTATCGTTTGATACACGAGTTACAAGGCTGAAAAATAATAAAAAGGTTAACTTCAGGTTCCATATCATATCACAATGTACGTTTTTTGAAAAATGAGTATCTTTCTGCGTATATTCTTATTTTTTGAAATAATATAATAATTAGAAGGTTTAGTTGTGAAGAAAATGAAACGATAAAAAAGGTGCCTATTTGACGAGGCACCTTTTCAGTGTTACATTGGCTCGATTTCTGTTTTTTGCGTTTCGAATGTTACGCCAACGATGTGAACGTTCACTTCTTTTGGCTCAAGACCTGTCATTGTAAAGAGCGCTTGGCGAATGTTATCTTGAATTTTTTGTGCAACAACTGGAATTGCTACACCAAAATACATGAGAACATAAACATCAACGATAATGTCGTCGTTTACTAATTCAACCTTCACGCCTTTACCATGATTTTTCTTTCCTAACTTCTCAACAACATCTGTAGCAAAGTTGCCACGCATTGCCGCTACACCATCTACTTCAACAGCAGCGATGCCTGCAATTACTTCAATTACTTCTGGTGCAATTTCTACTTTTCCAAGAGTTGTATCTTGACCCATATCTAACATATGTTCAGTCATGAAAAAAACCTCCTTTAAATGTATCACTGCGTCACAAGTTCATGCTCTTCCAAAAATTTCGTATTAAATTCCCCTTTTATAAAATCAGGATGATCTAGCAATTGCAAATGGAACGGGATTGTCGTATGTACGCCTTCTATGACAAATTCACTAAGTGCTCGCTTCATTTTTGCAATTGCTTCTTCACGTGTTTTCCCGTGAACAATTAATTTCGCAATCATTGAATCATAATAAGGTGGAATGGAATAACCAGGATAAACAGCTGAATCGACGCGAATACCAAATCCTCCTGGTGGTAAATACATTTCTACCTTACCTGGAGATGGCATAAAGTTTTTGGCAGGGTTTTCCGCATTAATTCGACATTCAATTGCCCAGCCGTTAAATTGTACTTCTTCTTGCTGTAACGATAGCTTTTCTCCGGAAGCGACGCGAATTTGTTCTTTAATTAAATCTACTCCAGTTACTAGCTCTGTAACGGGATGTTCTACTTGAATTCGTGTGTTCATTTCCATAAAGTAAAAGCTTTTCGTTTTATATTCATAAATAAACTCAACCGTACCAGCACCTGTATAATCAACCGCTGCCGCTGCTTTCACTGCCGCTTCACCCATTTGCTGACGAATACCAGCATCAAGAGCTGGAGAAGGACTTTCTTCTAATAGTTTTTGCAAACGGCGCTGAATTGTACAATCACGCTCTCCTAAATGAATGACATTGCCATGTGTATCTGCCATTACTTGAATCTCAACATGGCGGAAATCTTCTACATACTTTTCTAAGTATACACCAGGGTTTCCAAAAGCGGTACTAGCTTCTTGCTGTGTAATTTGAATCCCTTTTACAAGCTCTTCTTCACTGCGTGCAACACGAATTCCTTTTCCACCGCCGCCTGCAGTCGCTTTAATAATAACAGGATATTCAATCTTATTTGCAAGTTCTATCGCTTCTTCTGTGTTTTTTATAATCCCTTGTGATCCCGGAACAATTGGAACCCCTGCTTCTTTCATTGTATCACGGGCAACGTCTTTTGTACCCATTTTTGAAATTGCTTCTGGACTTGGTCCGATAAAAATCAAGTTACACTCACGACATAGTTCTGCAAAATCAGCATTTTCTGCTAAAAATCCATAACCAGGATGAATCGCATCACAGCCTGTTAGTTTTGCAACGCTAATAATATTCGTTAAATTTAAATAACTTTCTTTTGACATCGTTGGTCCAACGCAATATGCCTCATCTGCGATCTGCACATGAAGCGATTCTTTATCTGCTTCTGAATAAATTGCAACTGTTTCGATATCCATCTCTTTACAAGCTCGAATAATTCGTACAGCAATTTCCCCACGATTCGCTATCAATACTTTTTTTATCATCACAAAGACTCCCTTATTACGCCTTTACAAGAAATAGCGGTTGTCCATACTCAACAAGTTGTCCATTATTAACAAGAATTTCAACGATTTCCCCTTCAATATCTGCATCAATCTCATTAAACAACTTCATTGCTTCAATAATACACACAATAGATTCTTTCGATACACGATCACCAACACTTACATATGCAGATGTATCAGGCGAAGAAGAAGCATAGAATGTTCCAACCATTGGGGACGTAATTTTATGTAAATTTTCAGCTTGAACTACTTGTTTTTCCTCCTGTTTCGGTGTTTCCACCTGTGCAGGAGCTACTGCCGTCTCCAATTCTACCGTTTGTGTTTGTATAGGCTGTTTCGTTACTGAAGCTGTCTGCACTGAAACAACTTCATTACCGCGTTTTTTCATTTTAATTGTAGTGCCATCTTTTTCGTATTCAAATTCATCAATATTAGAACTATCAATTAACTTAATCAATTCACAAACTTCTTGAATTTTAAACATATAAAATCCACTCCCATGCACTTGTTTGTCACACTTTTACAGAACCTTATTAAAATAACTATACGCATTGTCTGTAAAAATACGATCGATTCTATTAGGGAAATCATTCCTATAAAACTCACTAATAGAAATTTTGTTACTCTTATCTTACGATAAATATTTTTAACATTCCAACTTTATATTTCTTTACGATAAATCGAAATTCCTGTAAAAATAGTATTTCGCTAAAAATTATCACCTAGTAATAATACCAAGTTTCACTCAAAATTGGCAAGACCACTTCAAAAAAAACATGTTTTTTCTTTATGACAAATTATGCTACAAACTGTTCACACTTGTTGTTCTCCCTCACCTCCATCCATCAATGGCTATATATTTTTTACCAGTTGTTATTTTTTTATTTACAGGCCGTTCATATTTCCTTCATATAAGAATAGTATGTTCAAAGTACAGTAATATATAGTGAGGTGCAAAAATATGTTATGGCTTATCCTCTTCATACCAGCTGTTATTGTTTGGATTATTGTTCTTTTCATTCAGTTAAAATATGGAAAAAGCAACCATCATTGTCACGAGCCTTTGATCTTTTACTCTCAACGAATCTCTCCTTTTCCTACTGAAAAAACAGAAAAACAACAAGCATATGACATAAAAAAAAGCTATCGAAAACGATAGCCTTTTTATTTCACCACTGATTGATATATACCTTTACTTTGCTACGTCAAATTTAACGCCTACATCTTTTAACCCTTCTTCACTCCGAACAAGTTGAATAATTTTATTTGCTTCTTTCTGTGAATGTTTTGCTGCTTTTACCGTTACTTTAATATCACTTCCATCCGCTCTTACAAGCGCATCTTTATAACCGCCTTGTGATTTAATTACTGTTTCGAGTAATGTTTCTTTTGCCGCTACATCATTTAAAGCATTAAACTCTTCTTTCGCCTTACTAATTTGCTCAGCAGAAGATTTTGTTGAATTCATGACCTCTTGCAGCTTTTCTTTCGCTTCACTACGTTGATCATCCATTTTCAAACGCATTGCTGTAAAGTTATCATCGCTTGACTGCACTGTTACATTGCTTTCTTTTTTGCTTGTTTCTTTTTTACCATTTTCCTTTTTATCCGTTTCTTTATTCGGAGTTTCTGTTGTTGTTTCTTTTGTCACTTCTTTTTCAACACCTTGTTTTTCTTGCCCAAGCTTATCACTCGCTGTTGGTGTAACTTGATTCAATTTCTCAGGTGCTGTTACATAATAGACAGACAGTACAACTACTAAACTCAGCATCGTTAATAACCAAACCGTTTGTTTTTTTAACACTTTATTTCCTCCCTAACTCTTTTTTGGTAATACTGCTACGCGATGACTCGGAACATCGAGCATACGCGTTACCGCTTCTCTCACCATTCCTTTTACTTGTAGATTATCCACTCCTTTCGCTACGACAAGAACACCTCGTACTTTCGGTTTCTCTGTTCGTAATATAATTGGAGTTTCTTTATCCCCTTCACGAATAATTACTGTCTTTTCATCAAGCGATTCATCTTCCACTTGCCGCTTGCCTCCTGCTTTATCGGTTTCACCAGTGGTTTGTGATCGCTTCACAATATTTTTTTCAAGTATCTTTTCTTCAGATGAATCCAAATTAATTTCAATGGACACATCTTTTACTCCCGTAACATTTTCTAGCGCTGTTTTCAGTTCTTGTTCATACGCTTTTTCATATTTTTCTACGATAGACATGTTATCACTACTCTTTTGTCCAAAGGTTGGTACATCTTTCTGTGACTCTTGTCCTGTTTTCTCTTTGAACACAGGGACTTCTTCTTTTTTCGCTTGAAAGAGATTGCTAGAAAACATAAGTAGCATTCCTAGTATGAGTAGGACAAGCAAAAATTTCGGCGTCACCTTTTTCCCTTTCTCTTTTTCATCCTTGTCATCTTTTTCGTTTCCTTTAAAAAAGTTGCGAAGAAATGAGAACTTATCATTATTATTATTGTTCATTTACTCTACCTGTCCCCCTTCCATTTGAACTTGAATTTGTTTATCTTCTAGCTGCCATTGATTTGAAAAGAACTGCTTCATTTCTGCGTTAGTTTCTTCCGTCCTTTCCTTCGGTTCCTTCGTATTAATTTCAATTTGTTTTACTGTTTCAATTGCCCCTTGTCTACTAGATTCAGCTGGTTGTAGCGTCACAATAACAGACTGGATATCTTTCGGTGACTTTATTTCTGTCTTATTTTCTGACACAATTACTTTTACATCTGACACTGTCATGCCATACTTTTGCTCTAGTTCTTTTCCGATTTGTTTTTTCATTTGGACAGCCATCAGTTCTAAATTATATGCACGTTGTGAGGCTTGTATTTCTTTTTTCTTTGCATCAACTGAATTTTCTGTTGTTCCACCTGCTACATATTTCTCTTGGTTAAAGTTCGCAATGACTTCATTCACATCTGTTTGTAATAACTTAAAGAGGGGCGTTAAAATCAATACGACTAACAATAAACTCACAACAAACTTGACATACTTCTGTAAATTCGAATTAGGAAGAATGAGATGCAGTATTGTAGCTAGCAGTAAAAACACAATAATATTTCGAATCCACTCTGTAATAAATTGCATGTCCCCCGCCTCCTATCGCATCATGAGCGTAATATTCCCTGCCGCAATAATGATGGTAATACTTAGAAAGAACATAAAGGATACGATAGCTAAACAAGCAAATACGTAAATAATACTCCGCCCAATAATATCTAAACATTGAATAATAGGGGCTCCGCCAACTGGTTGTAGTACCGCTGCAGCAAATTTATAAATAAACGCAATACAAAAGATTTGAATTGCAGGAAAAGCAACAATTAAACATAAAATAATGAGCCCGATAATTCCAACCGTATTCTTCAACAACCCGGAAGCACTAATAACCGTATCTGCCGCTTCCGTAAACATCCTTCCAACCACAGGGATAAAGTTACCGGTTACAAATTTTGCTGTTTTCACGGCAATTCCATCTGCAACAGCCGTTGCAGTTCCTTGTACGGATAAAACACCGAGAAAAACCGTTAAAAAGATGCCGATACTTCCAACACTTACATTTTGCAAAAGCTTGGACAATTTTGTTACTTTATATTGATCGCTCATTGTACTTACAATACTTAATATTGTCGCAAGCAATAAAAGCGGGAGTACAATATAATTCATGAGTAACCCACTTGTGTTCATTAAAAAAATAATAATCGGATGAAAAAAAGATACAGATACCACACCGCCTCCAGTTGCTGTAAGAGCCAACAAGATTGGTAGCAAGGCTAAAATAAAATCCACCATCGTCTGAATCGTTTCACGTGCATACGTCATCACAACATAAAAGCTATTTAAAGCAAAAATAACCAACACCATATATACAACTGCATCCGCAATTTTACTAACGCTGCTCTTTGCAAAAGCAGATTGCAAAGATTGTAAAAGCGCACTAAAAATTGTGAGCATAATGAGCGTCCCAAGCAGCTTTCCATTTGCAACGAGCTCGTGAAATAAATATTTTAATAAACCAAGCATCCATTCTTTTATAGAAAACTCCTTTTCTCCTTTTACAAATTCCATAAAACTTCCCTTTTGACTCTCCGGTAAATAGCCGCCATACTTTGTGACAATCTCATCCCAATACCGCTTCACATCTTCGATTCCAAGCTTATCCAACTGCTGATTTACAACGTTTTTTTCTATAGGAGAAGCTTGTACGACAATTGGTAAAGAAAAGAAAAGGAAGCAAGCAAACAGCAGCTTTGTTCCAAGCTTTCGCAACATTCACTCCCCCTTATCCTGTAGGTAAAAAACCGAGAATTGTTTCTATTACAACCGTTAAAATTGGAATTGCCATGACAAGAATTAAAATTTTTCCAGCTAGTTCAATTTTTGAGGCAATTGCACCTTGTCCGGCATCTTTTGTAATTTGCGCTCCGAATTCAGCAATATAGGCAATTCCAATGATTTTTAGTAACGTTTCGACATATACATTGCTTACTTTTGCTTCACTTGCAACTCTCTCAATCATCTTTAAAATGGAATGAATTTGATCGATTAGTAGAAGAAACATAACACTACCAACGAATACAATAAATAATGAGGTCATACTAGATTTATGTTGATTTAACACAGCCGCTAAAAATGTCGCGACGAGGCCTAATCCGACAATTTGTAAAATCTCGATTCGAACCGCCTCCTTTACTGAAAGAGAAAGACGCTTTTAATCTTGTCAAACAAAGTATTAATCAAAAATGCAACGTGGAATAAAATAACAACGAAACCGACAAGAATGACCCAATTTGCAATATCTTCTCGCTTTAATTCTTTGAGTACTGTATGAATGAATGCTAAAACAATGCCAATTCCGGCGATTTGAAATATCAATCCAACATCGATAGACATCGTCTTTCTCCCCCCTATAGCAGTAAAATTACGATGAGCAGTCCTATTAATACACCTAAACTTTTAATCATCTTTTCATATTGAAGCTGCATCGCTTTCGCTTCGCCCTCTTCTCTTTCTAAATGGGTAATGCATAAACGAATATGCTTTTGCTGTGATTCACGATCATGCTGCCCTAACGTTTCACCAAATTGCTGTAAAATCTCATACTCTGTTTGTTTAAATGCGGTTAGTTTCCAATTTTCTTGTAAGCTTTCAATCCAAGCTTCTCTAACGGTTTGCTCACCGCGCTCTAGCCGTTTAGAAAAGCTACGAAAGATCCAATTTAAAGGTTTCGGCATTTGTCTCACAAGGCGTTCAGCTGCTTCTGATAAAGGTGTATGTCCATACATAATTTCAGCTTCTAACGATTGTAGCGCTGCTTTTAATAACCGAAGTTGGCGCGGTCGTTCACTATACCGCTTTGCATAAGAAAAACCAAACAAGGTGGTAACTGCTACAATTAAGACAGCACCAAAAATTTTCATCATACGCTCGGCACCTTTCCTTGCTTTAGAACAGGTTTCCCACGTATATCTTTCACTTGCACAACTGTTCCAGGGCCTCGCGCTTTTGATAATTCCACAAAGCGATCGAACACACCTAACCCCATAACCGCTTTTAAAGACGGCCGCTTTATGACATCTTCATATGAAAAGCCGTGTGCACTTATAAAAAGCTGGACACCCGCATGCACCGCTTCCATAATCGCTTCGCTATCTTCCCTGCGTCCAATCTCATCAACAATTAGTACATCTGGGCTCATGGAACGAATCATCATCATCATTCCCTCCGCTTTCGGACATGCATCAAGCACATCAACACGCGGTCCAAACTCGTATTGCGGAATCCCCTTCACACATCCAGCAATTTCAGATCGCTCATCAATAATTCCTACTTTGCAAGAAGGGATTTTATGAGAAGCAACTCCTTGACTCATACAACGGGCGACATCACGTAAGAGTGTTGTTTTTCCTGTTTGTGGCGGTCCAATTACCATCGTATTCAGCCAACGTGAGTGGTATAAGTACGGCAAGAGCGGTTCAGCAATTCCGATTTTTTGTCGTGCGATTCGAATATTAAATGACGAAACATCACGAATCATTTTCACCTTACTTTTTTCCGTAATCACTTTTCCGGCTAAACCAATCCGGTGTCCACCGCGCAGCGTAACATACCCTCTCTTTAACTCCTCTTCCATCGTATAAATCGAATACTGACTGAGCTTATTTAGTAAATAAATTGCATCTTCTGCTGTAACGATATAGTCATAAAAATACACTTCTCCATGCGCTATACACTCAAGCGGTCTCCCAATACGAACACGAATTTCTTCTAATGTGCTATATTGCTTACAGTTTTCAATAAACTGTTTCATATGCTTTGGCAAAACCTCTAACACTTCTTTCATAGGATTCTCCCCACCATACTTGACTTGCTATTTCAACACGGCAATAAAAATACAACCGATTCCAAGAGTCAGAAAAAAGAGCTTTAAAAAGGAAATTTCACTGGCAACGCTCGCAATGCCGATTGACATCGTTATGATTAATACAGTCGGTCCAACAAACGCCAACATACCGTTTATAAATAATGCTTTTTTTGCATCATTAACATAAAGCATAAGCAAAGCGGCGAATACCTCCACGCTACCTGAAAACAGCCTGAGAAGCCCCATCACAAGTACAGATGTTTCGATTGCCGCTAGCCACTGTTTCATCCTCTCACCTTCTCTCCTAACAGGTACTTTGCAAAAAAGAATATATTTGTACAACCATATGCATAGGTTGTCTATTTCAGAAGTAAAAACATAATTTTTCTGATTAGTTATTATCCAAATCTGAATATTCTTATTTATATGTTATGTTTAATATAAAGAAAGGGGAATGCTCATGCGGTATGTACGATTAGTACCACTCGATTTACAATATGCAGAAATCATTTTTACATTATCAACTGATCCACATGTAAAAGACGCTCTAGGGCTAAAAGTAGAAACTATAGAGGATACAAAGGAATTTATTCGCTTTGCAATTGAAGAAGAAAAACAGAAGAGATCCCTTTCAAGAGTAATTTTAAACGCAAGTCGAGACGTAGTTGGTATCACCTCTCTCAAACATATCGATCACGAACAAAAACAATCTCATATCGGTAGTTGGCTAGGTTATCCATATTGGGGACAAGGATACAACGAGGCTGCGAAAAAAGAAATTTTCAAAATTGCATTTGAAGAGCTTCACCTTACATATGTATTTGCTGGTGCAAAAACAACAAATATTCGTTCCCAAAAAGTGCAGGAGAAATTGCCTTATACTTCTCTACATGTAGAAAAGCAATTTCCAGAGGAGCATGCAGCATTAGAAAAGGAAACAAAATCTCCTTGTGTATTGCATGCTATATCTCGGGAAAACTTTTTAAATTGGATGAAACTAGAGCAAAAAACTAGGGAGGTCTGAGAGTGAAAGCGATTAAATTTCTTATTACAATCGCAGGAGAAATTGTTGGTATCTATCTTTTTTCAAAAATGGTAAGTTGGTCATTCATGGAAACATTCTTTCTCGGAAGTTTAGCAATCTTCGCGGTTATATGGTTAATTATTATGAACATATCTCGCAACACCAATATGGATCACGCTATAAACAAGGGATTAACAGGTGTTAAAACCGGAGAAATACAACCATTTCAAGTCACTCTAAATCCATACATAACTGGTGCACTTTCTCTCGTTATCATCAGCCTAATTACAACCGTCATTTATTATCTACCTTATTTCATATAAAAAAGCACTCGTGATGATCACGAGTGCTTTTTTCAACTATGCACGAGAAACGTATTTACCTTCGCCAGTGTTGATGATAAGCATTTCACCTTCGTTAATGAAGATTGGTACTTGTACAACAAGACCAGTTTCTAATGTAGCTGGTTTTGTTACGTTAGAAGCTGTATCACCTTTAATACCTGGTTCTGTTTCTACAACTTTTAACTCAACAGTATTTGGAAGTTCAACGCCAAGTACTTCGCCTTGGTATGTCATGATCGATACTTCCATGTTTTCTTTTAGGAATTTTAATTCGCGTTCGATTTGAGCTTCCCCAAGTTCGATTTGCTCATAAGTTCCGTTATCCATGAATACGTGAGCATCTCCACTCGCGTATAAGTATTGCATACGACGGTTTTCGATATGTGCTTTTTCTACTTTTTCACCAGCACGGAATGTTTTTTCTTGAACAGAACCTGTGCGAAGGTTACGTAATTTAGAACGAACGAACGCTGCACCTTTACCTGGCTTTACGTGTTGGAAATCGATAACCTGCCAAAGGCTGTTGTCCACCGCAATTGTTAAACCTGTACGAAAATCATTTACTGAAATCATGCGAAAAATCCTCCTGTGTATTACAAAATAATAAGTTCTTTTGGAGATTTCGTTATTACTTCATTACCTTCACTTGTTACGATAATATCGTCTTCAATACGTACACCGCCAACACCTGGAATATAAATGCCCGGTTCTACTGTCACAGCCATTCCTGGCTCAAGTACCGTTTCAGAGCGGAATGCTAAGCCCGGTGCTTCATGAATCTCAAGACCTACGCCATGACCTGTAGAATGTCCGAAATATTCACCGTATCCTTTTTCCGTTATGTAGTCACGTGTTAATGCGTCAGCTTCACGACCAGTTAAACCAGCTTTAATGCCATTCACACCGCGCAGCTGTGCTTCTAAAACGACATTATAAATTTCTTTTAATTTATCAGATGGTTCGCCGACTGCAATCGTACGAGTAATGTCAGAGCAATATCCTTTATAATAAGCACCGAAGTCTAATGTAACAAAATCTCCTTTTTCTATCAATTTTTCAGATGCCACACCGTGCGGCAATGCTGAACGAAGTCCCGAAGCAACGATAATATCAAACGAAGAAGATGTTGCTCCTTGTTTTCTCATGAAAAATTCAAGTTCATTTGACACTTCAATTTCAGATACTCCTGGGCGAATGAATGATAG